>JBKHBA010000026.1:0-15697 GCA_046542595.1 Bacteroidales bacterium
CCTGAATTAATAACAGCCCTGTAAGCCTTAATCTCCCAGGCGGTTTTTTTTATTTTTCCTGCCCATCTTCCCCTTATTAATAATATATTTGCAGCAGGTCAGGTGGTGCTTGCTCATAATTCAATTGAGGAAGCCCTGAAAGGGAATGCGGTTAAAATCCGTAACAGTACCCGCTGCTGTGATGCCCGTCTGCATTATTACTTATGCAGTCATGGCCACAGGCTGTTAATACCACTGTATGCTGTAAGGCATATGGGAAGGTTGCCTGGGCCGGGACGAGTCAGAAGACCTGCCTGACCGGAATAATTAGAGCTTTCGGGATAAAAGCGATCGCATTTTTGCCATTCACTTATTTCCTGCTTGCTTAAGTAGTTAACCAAAAAACACATTAAAATGAGAAAAGTATTATTACTTATCGTCATTTTGACAGCTGCTTTTGCCATAGCATGTACAAAAGAAGAAGTCAAAACTGACATTATTGATTTTGAAGAACTGGATCCTGGTACAACAGGATACTGGAACGGATCGGATGGTGAAGGAGGGTTTTATTCGAAGAATGCCTTCTTTAACAATGATTATAACGAGGATTGGGGCGTATGGTCAGGCTTTGCCTATACCAACCATACCGATACTGAAACAGGTGATTATACAAACCAGTATAGTTCCATAACAGGGTCGGGTGCCGGTTTGTCAGACAATTATTCAGTGTTCTATTATTCAGGATCACCTGACACCATAGTTTTCAGCATAGAGGAAAAAGTGAGGAGCATGGCCCTTTGCAATACAACATACGCATATAAGGTAATGCTGAATGGTAATGATTTTGCTAAAAAGTTCGGTGGTGCTGGTGGCACTGACCCTGACTGGTTCAAACTGATAATTACCCCCCTGGATAATGATATGAAAGCACTGGGAAGTGTTGAGTTTTACCTGGCCGATTTCAGGTCGGATAGTGCGTCAGAGGATTATATACTTGATACCTGGGAAACAGTTGATCTTTCTGAATTCGGGTTTATCAAAGCCCTGGTCTTCGAGATGGCTTCCTCTGATACCGGCGAATGGGGCATTAATAACCCTGCATATGTCTGCCTTGATGATATTGAAGGCATTTTAATGCCCGGTGAGTAATCATTAATGACAGACCTGCGGATATCCTTATAAGCGAATTCTTTTATATATTTGATCTCCGGCGGTCTGGGCTTCAGTATAAAACGGTAAACAGTGCATGACAGTTCCGGAAAAAAACATACCATTATGGCAGGTCAGTTAGACAGATTAATGATCTCCGTGAGACAATGGGTCATAATTGCAGTGCTGCTTTTTTACCCCTCTCATCTGGTTTCACAGATAGTGCATGAACCCGGTTCGCCGGATGCAGATAAAGTGATAAACTCGGATGAGATACTGGAAGAGCTGTATTTCCCTGAAGATATGACAGACAGCCTGAGGTATGCTTTTTATCGTGTGCCGGGCAACAGCACCTTCGCTGCAGCCAGAAAAGTAAATTACAGCCCTGATAACTCCGGGAAGACTGTAAGCTCAGGCTCAGGCACCTACGTGTGGTACCTGAAGATAAGATCCGAAAACGCCCGGTCATTGAATCTTATTTTCAGCACCTTCGATCTTCGTGAGGGAGAAAAAGTGTTTGTCTACGATAATAATAAGCTCTCGGTTAAAGGTCCGTTTACCCGGCTGAATAATAAGCAGGGAAGGGGGCTGGCTGTTGTGCCGGTACCCGGACAGGAAATTATTGTTGAATATCATATGACTGCCAAGGGTGGGGGGGAGCGACTGGTTATAGGGCAGATAGCTCATGATTTTGTTGGAATAGTTGCCGCTACTCATTCAAAGGATGGGTTCTATGGTAATTCACAGTCCTGTAATGTTGATATAAACTGTGAATCAGGAAAAGACTGGCAGCTGGAAAAAAATGCGGTGGTGAGGATCATAGCCGGGGGCACAGAGCTGGGAAGCGGCTTCCTTGTTAATAATACAAACGGTGAGAATATACCCTATGTGATTAGCGCCAGCCATGTGATTGAAACAGAAGAGCATGCTTATAATTCTGTTTATGTGTTCAGGTACGAGAGCCCTTACTGCGATGGGCCTGACGGCAGTACCGCTTACAGTCTTTCAGGTGCAGAACTGATGGCTGAAGATGAGAATACTGATTTTGCAATTGTAAGGCTGGATGATTTTCCGCCCATCACCTATAAACCTTATTTTGCCGGATGGGATGTGAGTGGTACAATACCGGACAGCACCGTGTCGATACATCATCCTTCAGGTGATGTGAAAAAGATCACTACCGATAATGATCCGCCGGTGATTGACACCTTCCAGGATATGTATGAAGATGGGTTCTGGAAGGTGCTGCAGTGGGATGAGGGTACTACCGAAGGCGGTTCATCTGGTTCACCCCTGTTTGACCAGGATCACAGGGTGGTGGGATTGCTGACCGGTGGTGAAGCCGTTTGCGGAAACAGTGTGAATGACTATTATTCACGGCTCGATATAGTATTTGATCTGCATGAAGAACAGCACCGCAGCCTGATGCCCTGGCTCGATCCGGCAAGATCAGGGGTAAGCGTGCTGGATGGTCGCGATCCCTATGCGGAAAACAGGGCCGGGTATGACACATTGTGTAACTGCACGGGCGATGAACGTTTTGTAACTGAATATGACCTGCCCGGATCAGGCTATACTACGGGTTTTAACAGCGACAGCCTGGTGATGTACGCTGAGAAATTTACTGTTGTACCCGGACTGGAACTGACAGAACTGGTGTTTGAGATGGCTGACATAAATTATATTAACAGCACTGACAGTGTTACGGTATATATTATGTCAGGGATAACAGAACCCGAGTCAGTGGTGGCGCAGCGTACATTGAATATTATCGATGCCCGCGATTCAAGTGAGCTGTATTTTGATTTTGTTGAGCCGGTGCCCCTGCCGGAAGACTTTTTTGTTGCCTGGCACCTGTGGTACCGTGATGCGGCAGCGTCCGAAGAGCAACAATTTGCCGTTTTTCACGGGTCCCCGGTGCCTGCTTCAGAGAATACGGCCTGGTTCAAGGATATTATAGGCTGGTATCCCTTTTATGAACATCCTTACCTTACAGACCCCCTTAAGCTGTGCATTAAGGTGATAACGTCTGCCAGCACTGTTTATAATGATGTAGAAAAAATCATTCCGCCTGAAAATGTAATGATTGTTTATCCCAACCCCGCTTCCGGCATGCTGAAGATAAAGCTGACTGATGGTATACCGGGTATTGCTGAATATGTGATAATTGATAATTCAGCCAGGATAAGAATGCAGGGGAGGTTATACAATAATGGTGCAGGATCTGTCCATGAGCTGGATATTTCCGGTCTTTTGCCCGGGATCTATTATATTACTGTTGACACACCAGGGGGAGATTTAACTGAAAAGATGATAATAAGATAAAGTATGGGGATCAGAAGTTTTGTGATTTATATATCACTGGTGTTATTGCTGTTTGCCTGTAAAAACAATAAACAGGATACAAACAGCGCACATGATAATGTGCAATCCAATGACTATTCAGAAAAGTTCATAATTGAAGAATTCGAAGGCTACAGTAAACTAACCGTTAAAAATCCCTGGCAGGGCGCCAGAAACAAAAACTTTGTGTATTACATAGGCAGTGATAAATCCTTAATGCCACCGGATATCCCGGCATCAGGTATTATTATAAGTCCGGTAAAAAGCATTGTATGCACATCCACAACACATGTGTCCATGATAGATACACTGGGCGGGATTGATCTTATAAAGGCTGTGTCAGGATCTTCTTTTGTGTATAACAGGAAGATGAGGGAACGGATAAATGAGAATAAGGTATTTGATATAGGTTATGAGAACGGGTATAATACCGAGCTGATATACAGTATAGACCCTGATGTGGTGCTGGTTTATGGTGTCGGAAGCGAGTCGGCCCCTTCCTTTAGCAGGCTCATCAATATGGGTGTACCCGTATTGTATATTGCTGACTACCTGGAACAACACCCCCTTGCACGGGCAGAATGGATAAAGGTATATGGTGAGCTGCTGGATAAGAAAAAGCCGGCTGAAAATATTTTCCGTTCCGTAAGAGATGAGTACAGGGCAGTAAGTAAAACCATTGAAGATAGTGGGAGGGAGCCTGCAAGGGTAATGCTTGGACTGCCATTCAAGGATAAATGGTTTGTTTCACCAGGTAACTCCTATATATCAAAATTGATTGAGGATGCGGGCGGCATCTACCTGTGGGAAGACAAAAGATCTGATGTTTCAATTCCAATGAGCCTTGAAGCTGTCTGCCGTAAAGCCCTTGATGCTGATATCTGGCTTAACACAGGTACAGCATCATCACTGGAAGATATCCGGTCTGTTGATCACCGTCTGGCTGAGCTGCCCCTTATATCAAAAGGCCTGGTATATAATAATAATAAACGAATAAACAATTATGGTGGTAATGACTACTGGGAATCAGGGGTTCTTAACCCACATATTTTATTAAAGGACATGGCCAGCATTATTAACCCGGGTCTTTTTCCGGAATACGAACTGATTTATTATAACAGGCTTATAACCAATATAGATACCCTCAAATGACCATGACCGAGCAACTTAAAAAGAGTTATCCGGGTACTCTTATACCGCGTAATTATTTGTTCTTATTGCTTGGTATTCTCCTTATTGTCCTTTTTGTCATTGATATGCTGACAGGTTCTGTGAGTATCAGTCTGGCAGACCTGCTGCTGGCACTGTCAGGGAAAGGGGATCCGGCCCTGGTGACTGTGTTGTACGAGTTCAGGCTTCCCAGGGTTCTTACCGCTCTGCTGGCAGGCATGGCGCTGTCTGTCAGCGGCCTGCAAATGCAGACGGTTTTTCAGAACCCCCTGGCTGGTCCCTATGTTCTTGGAATAAGCTCCGGGGCAAGCCTTGGCGTGGCTATACTGGTACTTGGACTTTCCTCTGCCCTGGCAGGCGGCATATCCATGGCTTTTAACAGCTGGGCTATCGTGGCAGCCGCCTGGCTCGGATCAGGACTGGTACTTATACTCATCATGGTGGTTTCGGTAAGGGTAAGGGATATAATGACGGTGCTTATTCTTGGAATAATGTTTGCCAGTATTGTTTCTGCCATAGTGAGCATACTGCAGTATTTCAGCAGTGAATCAATGCTCAAGTCATTTGTTATCTGGACAATGGGCAGCCTGGGCAACCTGTCATGGCAGCAATTGAATGTACTTATCTTCAGTGTGATGGCAGGGCTGGCACTCAGTATTATCACTACCAAGATGCTGAATGCCCTGCTGCTGGGTGAGGACCATGCAATAAGCATAGGGCTGAAGGTTAAGACAGCAAGGATCCTTGTATTTATCAGTACCAGCATACTGGCTGGCAGCGTTACGGCTTTTTGCGGTCCACTGGCATTTATAGGGATAGCCGTGCCTCATATATGCAGACTCCTGTTTGCCACTTCATCTCATAATTACCTGCTGCCTGCAACTATGTTGTGTGGAGCTAATGTGTTGCTTATGAGCGATATAATAAGTCATTTGCCCGGGAGTGGGAGGGTGCTGCCGGTTAATTCAGTAACAGCACTGATAGGTATCCCGGTACTGATATGGATAATTATCAGAAGGAATAAATTTATCAGGTTTACATGATGACATCATCAGATGAAATATTAAATACTGTTAATCTTAGCATTGGCTACGGTGGAGGCACAGCAGGTGAAAAGGTACTGATGCCTCCGCTTAATCTGTCGGTAAGACAGGGGGAAATGGTAGCCCTGATAGGACCTAATGGCATAGGTAAGAGCACCTTGCTGCGTACCATAGCGGGTTTACACCCCCCGCTGGATGGTGATGTGCTTATATCCCGGCAGAAACCCGGACAATATATGAGCCCGGAACTTGCCAAAAAGATAAGTTTTGTTTTTACCGGCCTTGCCACCGTCTATAATATGTCGGTTTACGAGCTGGTGTCACTGGGCCGTTTTCCGCATACCAACTGGCTTGGCCGCCTGAATGACACCGACAGGTCGGTAGTTCAACGCTCTATAAGCAGTGTGGGACTTTCATCACACTCAAAAATAAATATTGGTGAGCTGTCAGATGGAGAGAAGCAGAGAGCAATGATAGCCAGGGCGCTGGCGCAGGATACCGAGCTTATACTGCTGGATGAGCCAACAGCTTTCCTTGACCTTCCTAACAGGTATGAGCTTGTTTACCTGCTGAGGAAACTGGCTTCAGAGAATAATAAATCAGTTATATTCTCTTCTCATGATATACATATTGCCATAAGGGAGGCTGACAGGGTATGGCTGGCATCAGGCAGCGGTATTACCCAGGGAGCACCTGAAGATCTTGCTCTGAACGGGGTGTTTGACAGCTTGTTCGAAGGTTCGGACCTTACTTTTATAAAAGATGAAGGGGTGTTTACCTATCCCCTGCGTACACGGATGACCATTAAACTGGAGGGTAGCGGACTGCTGTTATACTGGACAGAGAGGGCGCTTAACAGGCTGGGGATAAAAGCAGGAAAGAATGCGGTAAGTCCTTCTATAACCATTGTATCTGACAGAAAGGCAAGTAAATGGGTGTATGAGAGCTCAGTTGCAAAAAAGCAGTTTGAGGATATTTACAGCCTGGTGCTTTATATGAAACAGGTGCTTAAAAGCTGATTGTGCGGCCCGAAGTGGTGATGGCAGTGATCTGATGCCAGTGTACAGCGGCTTTGTCTCAGACATGATAATATTAGTGAATGAATAATACCACGGTGATTTGATACTAATGCGTACGGCGGTAATTGTCTATAAACTGTTTTAGATTGCCGGCAGGCAGGTTCTTGGCAATTATTTCTTTGTCTTTATTCAAAACGTAAATAAGAGGGGTGGCTTTAACATTATAATAATAGTCAAAGCCGGTGCTCCTGGTTGGATCCCGGCCGTTTATCCATTCGAGACCGTTTTCAGCTATATAATCCATCCATTCTTCCTTACTGCCCTGTGTGCATACGGCATATATCTCAACGCCATTATCCCTGTATTCATTGTAAAACTCCCTGAGCAAGGGGGTTGCCTCATTGCAATGCCCGCAGTCGGGTTCCCAGAAATAAAGAACAGTGAATTCAGAATCAATGTCGTAAACAGAGCGGGGTTGACCTGAATAGGTCTGCATTACAAGATCTTTTGCCTGTTTACCTATCAGGGTGTGTCTTATAGCCGCCATATCTTTTCTCAGGCTTTCCAGGAACTCTTCCTCAGCCCATTCAGCCTTTCCGTTTAAATAATACTTGTCAGCCAGCATTACTATAACGGCATCGTGCCCCATAACCTGGCTGCCGCGGAAATGATTGAAAAGAAAGGACAAAGTAAAACGGAAAACTTCCGGATCCTCCCCGGCTTTGTCCATAACAGTCCTTATCTCACTGATAACAGAATCAGGAGCCTGTATAATAACATCACTGAAAAAAGTTTTTAACTTATTATGCAGAATGGGGGTGCGTATAAGTCCGGGTTCACCCAGATCCACATTATCAAAGAAATGATCTTTATTATATAGGTATCCCCTGATCCATTGCACTGAATCCCTGTTTGAGACATTATCCGGAATATCAAAGTCAGGCACTCTTACCGGCAGCATTGACTTTAACATGGCCGATAGCAGTGTGCCCTCATGGCTGGATGCAGTTGTTCTTATATAATCAAGAATCTCCTCTTCCATATCTTTCAGCTCCGACTGCAGGATATCTACGGAGTCCGGGTTACTGAGACTGCTTATCCTCTGCCTGTATTCACCCGATCTTTCCTGGAAGGACCTCCACCTTTTCCTGTATTCGATGAAAGCCGTATTTTCCGCGGAACCTTCAAAGCGCAGAGTATTGATTATATCATCCCTGTTACATGATACAGTGAACTGCTGGTCATCCGCAATAATCATTTCGAAAAGATTATTGTCAGGGAAAACAACCATGTATAAGCCCCTGTCAAGCGCTTCGGATCTTTCAAGTCTTGCCTTACCATCCTGATCCGTATAAAGGGTGTCTTTAATATATTGCTTATCTCCCATGTGGTAGGCCAGGCTTATAAAACTGTTGCCGGCATGTTCAAAATCAAAGAATATATTGCACCCTTCAGGTTCCTGTGGCACTGAATAAGCTGAAAAATTTATAATAATCACAGCTAGCAACACTAAAACTGACCTTGTCATTTTTTCAAATTTTTATAACAAAAATACTCCTTACAAATACCTTTCCAAATTTTACTGGTATCATCCGGCTTATTTTTCTATATTTGAGCATAGAATTAAGGAGGGTATGATTTCAATATTGATCCCGGTATACAATTATGATATAGCATCACTGGTAACCGGACTTCAGCATGCAGTTAAAGAGATTAAGCAATATGATGAGATCATCATTGGTGCTGATGGCTGTACAGATGATTTTCTCGGGATGTACGGGGCACTGAGTAAGCTTGATAAGGTAAAACTGCTTGTCAGTGAAAAGAATATAGGCAGGGCCGCTATAAGAAACCTTCTTGCTGCCAGCGCCGTGGGCGACTACCTGCTTTTTATCGATGCTGATGCACTTATACAGGGTAATCCCAAGGATTACCTTACCAGGTGGCTTGATAATTACAGGCAGGCACCGGTGGTATGCGGAGGAACAGACTATCATAGCACAGCTCCTGATAACCCTGATAAATATCTCAGGTGGCATTTTGGTTATTATAATGAAAAGAAGTCGGTTAAGAAGAGGAGGAAAAAACCATATTCAACCTTTTCCGGCTTTAACTTCCTTATTGAAAAGTCCATACTTGACAGGTTTAAGTTCAACGAAGAGCTCAGAAAATACGGTCATGAGGATACACTCTTTGCCTACCAGCTGAAAAAAGCCGGGATAGATATCGCCCATATAGATAACAGCCTTATACATGACGGACTGGAATCTAACAGGGAATATATTCTTAAGACAAAGGACAGTATAAGTAATCTTAATATTCTGTATGATAAGGTAACCGATAAACGGACTTTTGCCAGTGTCGTTAAGTTGCTGAGATATTATAAAAGGTTGAGTTTTTTTGGTATCACAAGGCTCCTGGCTTATGTGTACAGGCGCAGGCAAAGGCGTATAGAAATAATGCTGCGTTCAACCAAATGCTCACTGAGAATATTCAAGATATATAAACTGGGGCTCTTCTGCTATTACCGTTATAATATGGATGAGAATGAAGGTTGAAATAGCGGTAAGGGAATATAGAATGAGGATGCAGGCAGGTGGCAGGCGTGCTTTTTAACTGAGAGAGCTGTTTAATACTGCGCACTGCCTTTCATATGATCAATGATTTCAGATTCCGTTGTCAGGTATGAGCCCATACAATCAGCTGTCAGGCAGGAGTGAACAGGTATTACAGCCAGCAGGTCGCCGGGCATTACAGTTCCGGCAAGATCATTATCCGAACAATCTATGATGCCATGCTCCTGCGAAAGAGAGGATACATAAACTGTATTACCCGGTTTAAACCATCCGCTTTCGCTTATGCCTGCCAGCATCCCGTAAACAGGCCTGCCGTCCTGTAAAACACTGTCTTTGGAAAGATGGACGGCGCCACCATGGATCACTATTGTCTCTGCACGCCGCCTGATGTCTATAACAGGGCAATACAGGGCAATAGCAATCTCATCAAACGAGCAGCTCCCGTTAATATATTGCATGAGATCGTAAAAAATAAAATTTCCCGGCCTCATTTCATCTATACCTTCAAAGCTGTCTGCCAGGGATGCCGAGGGTGTGTCTCCCACAGATATTATTAAATCGCGGCGGCCGGATCTTTCCCGGCACTGCCTGATGCGGCTGACAGACCTGTTATAATGTTCGAGAATCAATTTTTTGCTGTTCAGTCCGTAGGTGCTTCCGTCATGGGTCATCAGTCCACGGATACTTATATTATTATTGGAAGCAAGATGCTTAATGCAGGCCTTCATGCTGTCAGTATCATCCCAGCGGATGCCTGAACGGTTATAGCCTGTATCGGTTTTTATCATTACTTCAAGTGGAAAACGGCATTGTTCTGACAGGATACGTGCTGTATCCGGACAGGCAACTGTTGCCTGCAGCCTGCAGCGGCCGGAAAGCTTTTCATATAATGAATATTCCCGGGGATTATAGGCTATACCAACCAGGATATCATCCCAGCCATCATCAGCAAAATAGTATGCCATCTTAAGGGATGAAACAGTTATCTTATCCACTCCGGCGGCCCTGAACCAGCGACCTATTGACCGGGACTGGTGTGTCTTAAAATGAGGCCTGAAAGATATATTCTCCTTTCTCAGCTTCTGAACCATTTGTTCAAGGTTGGAAAGGCATTTATCCTTGTCCACCATTAATTGAGGACCTGTGATCTGATCAGTATACATATTATCCGGCTTTTCTTCGAAAATAATTAAAATAAGGCTAAAGGCAATTATTATATCATTAGTATATTTGTTTAATAACAGTTTCTGATAAAAAGATTGTTTTAATTAGCATATCTTCACTGTTGATTATGATTCATACTAACAGGGATAACAGGCAGACTTCAGCATGAAGAGTCCTGTTATTTATCTCAGGCAGGAAGAAATGTAAAAATTTTTATAATGAAAAAGATCAGACAGTGGATAAAAGAAAAGATTAAATATCTTACCGAAGATATCTGGCGTATACCCCTGGCTGAAATGCCCAGGAGAAAGTCCTTCCTTGTCAGGGAGATAAGGATACTGGTGCTTGCCTTTAAAGGGTTTCGCGAAGATAAAGCCCAGCTAAGGGCATCGGCCCTTACATTTAACACCCTTCTTTCAATAATACCTATGGTTGCTATTGCTTTCGGAATAGCACAGAGTTTCGGGTTTAAAGAAAGAATGGAGATTGAGATACGGAAAGCACTTCTGGGCCATGAAGATGTGATGAACTGGATACTGCAGATAACAGAAAATTTCCTGGAATCAAGCAGCGGAGGTTTTATTGCCGGAATTGGCCTGCTCATACTGGTCTGGTCGGTCATGCAGGTATTGAATCATATTGAAAAATCATTTAACCATATATGGCAGATAAAGAAAGCAAGACCCTGGGTGCGTAAATTTGCAGACTACCTGTCCTTAATGATTATTGGCCCCCTGTTCCTGGTTGTTTCAGGCAGTGTTACGGTATATCTTAATACAAAGATGATAGACATATCTGATCAGACCATGGTGCTGAATACCATAAAGCCTGCCCTGGTGTTTCTTTTGAAATTTACACCGTATATAATTATGTGGCTTGTACTTACAATGCTGTATATGGTAATGCCAAATACCCGTGTTAAATTCAAATCCGCTTTTGTTGCCGGGGTTATAGCCGGAACACTGTTCCAGCTGATACAGATGGTTTATATTAACTCGCAGATAGGTGTTTCAAAATATTCTGCCATTTACGGCAGCTTTGCTGCGTTCCCGCTTTTCCTGATATGGTTGCAGATAAGCTGGCTGATAGTGCTTATGGGCGCAGAAATATCTTTTGCCAACCAGAATGTCGACCGGTATGAATATGAATTTGAGTCACTTAAAGTTAACGCATATCAAAAAAGAATACTAAGCCTGATCATAATACATATAATAGTCAAAAGATTCATTGCCGGTGAAACCCCGGTTCCTGCCACTGAGATATCAAAAAAAATAAAGATACCCGTAAGGCTGGCCAGGGATATTCTTTATAACCTGACTGCAGCCGGACTGCTTACCGAGATAAATATTGACAGTCCGCGCGACAGGCTGTACCAGCCTGCAATGGATCCCGGTAAAATGAGCCTGTCATATGTGCTCTCACGCATTGAGAAAAGCGGGGGAGAGAATATTCCTGTGAAAGATACAGCTGAATACAGGAAATTCAACAGTATAATAAGTGATTTTGGTAAAAGGCTGAAAGATAGTGATCTGGATTTACTTATAAGCGAAATCTGAGGCAGTCTCACGCAGCAGGTATTCTATCATATTGTCAAAACTCCCCCAGTGGTGGAAGGGGTAATGCGGCAAATCCATTATTATATGCTTTGTCTCCTCTCTCTTTCTCCAGTAATTAATCTGGTTTTCAGCAGGGAAAATCCTGTCGTTGGCACTGGATAATGCTATGTCCCAGTTATATCTCCTGTCCGGATTCTCCATCATCCTGTTGTACAGCCACCTCAGTTCAGAGCCATATGAGCTGATACTCCTTCTGGATAGCTTTTCAGTGTTTCTGTCAAGTACAGTCTTACTGCCAAACATCCTGATATTGAATTTATCCATACCCGTCTCATCAATATTCTCCAGCGTACCCTCAAATATTTCAAGAGGTATGCCATATTTATTATCAGCAGGTACAGGTGTGCCGTTTACAGCAATTTTCAGATCAGGGTCAAGATTCATCGATCCTGACATATACTCAGCAGCCCATACACCCAATGACCATCCTATAAGTATTACCTTATCGTATGTCTTGTGGTCAGGAAGTATAAGGGGTTCGTCGGCTGAATAATTATAGTAAAGAATGAAATCATGATCATCAGTGCATAGGGGGATAAAAGCATTCCTGTCAATACCCCATCCTCCAAATAATATAATAAGCCTTTTATTATCTTCCCTTCGCCTGATATGAGTTTTCACAAGTATGAAAGTTTTTATTAGTAAGCTTCTTCACTTCGCTTATGAGATCATCTGGCAGAACACTTCCCCGGTTCCCGGCTCAACGAAGATTTGTATAAAGATTAAATGCTCAAAATCATAAGCATAATCCTGTCGATTATATAATTACTTCACCGCTTTTATTATTGCCCGGTAAAGAAAGTTAAATTTTGCGCTAATATAAGTAGTTTTTTCTCAAGACTCTAAGAAGAGGGGGGTAAAAAATAAAGAGGAGCGAAGGATGGTTATGGAAGACGGGAACGGGTTCTCTTAAAAGATAATCCCGGAATCTACTGTCTGATAATAAGGAAGACGCTCCTTTCGGAGGTCTTAATTGTGAAAGTCAATGTCTGCAATACAATCCTGTTCTTTCACATAACCATTACCTTATTTCGCTCCTCTTATGCTTATAGCATGAGCTTCATTACAAATATAAAAACTTTAATTAAATATTCAAAATAAATCAGGAAAAAAAGAAAGGTTGTTCGGTCAGATTGATAATTATATTGAAAAATTATCGTTTTATATGTGATTTACAGTAAGTCTTGATAAAACATGACCGAACAACCTCAGTACCCAATTGAACCCTGATTTTGAATCCTGAATGGAAAGCAAAATCAAGTGTAAAATAAACAATAATTATTTTGATAAACTAACAAAATGTCATAAAAAGTTCATATAGTATTTATAATATCAATTAAATATCGTGTAATGCTTGAATATTAGTGCATTATATAATTGCATTGTCTGAAAAACAAGTCTGATATATCATATAACATATCCCGCTTAATTTACTTTTTACTATTTTTGGTAACAGAGAAATCAATAATTTATAAAATGAAAAGTGCATGAAGGCTCCTGTCACTTTTCATGCAAAAACTCTTAATAACATGAAAAAATTATATTCTGTATCTGTTTTTCTTCTTTTTACCTTTATTCTCTCTGCACAGTCACTGCCGGAAGGGTTTAACTGTTCTACCATTATAGTGGGTAAAGAGGCATCTGCCACAGGTAATGTCCTTATAGGTCATAATGAGGATGACGGGGGAATGCAGGTGGTAAACTTCTATAAAATTTCCCCAGGTGCTGTGGAAGGAGGGGAGGCTGTTATGAAAAACGGCGCCGTAATTGACCTGCCCGGGAAGACCTACGGTCATATCTGGCTGGAGATGCCCGGACAGGATTTTGCAGACAGCTTTCTGAATGAGAACGGGGTGCTTGTAACATCCAATTCATGCCCCTCAAAGGAAAGATACGGAGAGATAACAGATGGTGGTATAGGATACAACCTGCGTAAGATTATAGGGGAGAGAGCTGAATCAGCAAGGCATGGTGTTGAACTGGCAGGGGACCTTGTATCACGGCTTGGCTATAATGCATCGGGACGAACATACACAATTGCCGATACAAAGGAAGCATGGATGTTTTCAGTCGTAAGAGGCAAACACTGGGTAGCTATGCGTATCCCCGACAATCATGTTGTGTATCTGCCTAACTATTATATAATTAAACAGATAGATTTTGATGACAGCGATAATTATTTATATTCGGACGGACTCCGGGAATATGCCGTAACCAGAAACTGGTATACGGAGGAAGACGGCGAATTTAATTTCAGGGAAGCATACGGTAATGAGAGATCTGCAGAGAGCATGTCCAATACAGGCAGGATGTGGATAGGCGTTAATAAAATGTCACCCACGGAATATGATATTCAGGACAGTTTCCCTTGTAGCTTCATACCGGATGAACCGGTGACGGTCAGTCATATCATGAACATACTGCAAAATCATTATGAAGGCACTCATCTCGATGATTCCGAAAAATATACCGTGCATAACCCTCATCAGAATAAAACCATGAATATTTGCGCCGGCCACCAGCAGATGTCTTTTGTGGCTGAACTGAGGGATGATATGCCCGTGGAAATAGGATGCCGGATGTGGATAGCACCACGGAGGGGATGTGTACATGCATATATGCCTGTTTATTATGGCGTAAGTGATTTTCCTGCTGATTATAAATATTATACAGATAATGAGAAGGTTTATGAAAAACATTTCACAGTGCCTGATGATATGTATGATGAAAATAACGGTAAAGCATGGTGGTCATTTACTTCCGTGACCTCATTTGTGGATGATGACTACGGCTTAAGAATAGACCGGAGAAAAGAGTTTAAAAATAAGCTGCAGCAGGAATATTTTGAGGAAGCCGCAAAATTCGATAAAGATCTTATTAAGCTGTGGAACAGGAACCGTGATGAAGCCCTTGAGTCTGTCACTGAATTTAATAATATGATTTTTGAAAAGGCACTGCAGAGCAATAAGGAATATATGAAGGAAAATAAGTAATTACAGTATACTTTCTGTATCCCTGCATACAGTCCTGCAGAACCAGCCTGGCAGCCTGGAACAGGCCCTTTTTCCATGCCACCTGGTTTTTGCTGCCATGTAAAGATCAGTCAGCATGTCCGGGAAAGAAGATATTGAATGGTTTTTTTGCTTTCCATTACCGGGTTTGCTTACTTAATGTTAAATTTGTTAAGATCGTAACAATAAAATATTCTGGAATATGGGAATGACAATGATAGAAAAAATACTTTGCAATCATTCTGATGCTGATGTAGTAAAACCCGGTGATATTGTGGATGTTATAATAGATGCCAGGGTGGCCCGCGATTTCGGGGGAGCCAATGTTGTAAAAAACCTCCAGGCATATAATCTGGATATCGATGATCCTGAAAAGACATTGTTCACCTTCGATTGCAATCCCACCGGTTCAGACCAGAAATATGCCGTGAACCAGCATATTTGCAGGCTGTTTGCCAGGGAAGAGGGAATACGTGTCTATGATATTAATTCCGGGATAGGAACACACCTGCTTGTTGATGAAGGTTATGTTTATCCCGGTGCCATAGCTGTTTCCACAGACTCGCATGCCAATATTCTCGGGGCAGTGGGTGCTTTCGGCCAGGGAATGGGTGATCAGGATATTGC
>JBKHBA010000312.1:0-2811 GCA_046542595.1 Bacteroidales bacterium
GGCTGGTAAGTGAGGGATCGCCTGTCACAATGCCTGTTCAGATAATAATAGTATGCTTCTCACTGGCCCTGGTGATAATGGTGGGACTGGCCGGAAGGCAGATGTATAACAATCAGGATAACAATAACAGGATGAAAAATGCATAAGGAAGAGTATAAAATATTTGTAGATACCGGCGGCACCTTCACAGATTGTATAGGTATTGACAATGGCGGCAGGCGCAGGCGCCTCAAGGTGCTGAGCAACAGTAGCCTGAGAGGCAGCATAACAGATGTTGTTTCACCTGTGGAGTTTATTATAAAAGAATCATGGAAGCTGCCACGCGACCTTGTCAGGGGCTTCTCTTTCCGTATAATACCCGGATCATATTCAGGGCTTGTGGTCGAAAGCTATGATATTGAATCATCACGCATCAGGCTGAGCGGCCCCTTGCCTGAGCTACCTGAAGAAAACAGTAATTTTGAGATCACATCGAATGAAGAAGCGCCCATACTGGGAATACGCCTGCTGACCGGAACAGGTCTGGACGAAAAATTCCCGCCTTTAACCCTGAAACTGGGGTCTACCACCGGAACAAATGCTTTACTGGAGAGAAAAGGAGCAAAGACATTATTTATAACAACAGCCGGCTTTTCCGACCTGCTGGAGATAGGCAACCAGTCGCGACCCGACATATTTGCCCTGAACGTAAAAAAACGATCCATGCTGTACAGCCATGTTATTGAGCTGGATGAGCGTATTGATGCAGACGGCAGGGTATTACACGCACCGGATATTGGCAGGCTCCGCGCCATGCTACAAAAAGAACAGGCCGCTTCATATGAATCAGTTGCCATCTGCCTGATGAACAGCTTCATTAACCCCTCTCATGAGATCCTTGTAGTAAATGAATTAAAGGCACTGGGCCTTGAATATATCTCGGCTTCACATAATATATCCCCTCTGATAAAAATACAGAACCGTGCAGATACAACGGTTGTTAACGCATATCTTGCACCTGTCATCAATAAATATGTCAAAGGCATAAAAAAATATACAGGCAAGAGCCAGTTCCAGGTTATGACCAGTGCGGGCGGACTGGTGCAGGCAGGACATTTCCTCCCAAAGGACAGCCTTCTCAGCGGTCCGGCCGGAGGTGTGGCCGGAGCACTGGCCATAGGGGAAAAGTCGGGCTACAGGAAACTTATAACATTTGATATGGGCGGTACAAGCACCGATGTTTCACGTATTGACGGATCCTTCGATTACAGGTATGAGCTGGAGGTGGGTGATGCCCGTATCAACAGCCCTGCCATTGCCATTGAAACAGTGGCAGCCGGCGGCGGTTCTGTCTGCGGCTTCGACGGGTATAAGCTGTTCGTTGGCCCGGAAAGTGCCGGTGCCTGGCCCGGACCGGCATGCTATGGAGCGGGTGGACCTCTGACCGTTACAGATGTTAACCTGCTGCTTGGCCGGCTTGATACACGTCAGTTTGGAATACCTGTATTTATATCGCATGCAAAAGGGTGCCTTGATAAACTGGTAAGGGAGATAAAAGAAAAGACAGGTAAAGAAAGAAAGCCCCGGGATATTCTTCAGGGTTTTGCAGACATAGCCAATGAGCTGATGGCCGGGGCTATAAGGAAGATATCAATTGCAAGGGGATATAACCCTTCCGACTTTGCCATGGTGGCATTCGGCGGCGCCGGGGGCCTGCATGCATGTGATATTGCAGATATCCTGGATATTGGTACTGTCTTACTGCCCAGGGATGCAGGTCTGCTGAGTGCTTATGGTATTGGTAATGCTGCGGTGGAACGCTTCTCCGTCAAACAGATACTGAAAGACCTGGACCAGGTAAAGGACAGCCTGGACGAGCTCTTTGCCGGCTGTGAAGCTGAGGCCTCAGGACTGCTGCTTGAAGAAGGGTTCCCGGCTGAAAAGATAAAAACCCACCGCAAACTGGTTTTTATGCGCTACAGGGGCCAGGACAGCTGCCTCGAAATACCCTGCACCAATAAAGAAAGACTTGCCTGTGACTTTCGCAGCTTGTATAAAGACACATACGGGCACAGTGTCAGCGGGCGCAGCATCGAAGTGGAATCCATCAGGGCCATTGTAAGGGTACACGAAGAGGACAGTATGGATGAGAAGCCCGAAACAGGCAGCCATCAAGCAGAACCTTCACATATGGTTAATGACAGAACACCTGTATTTACATTCGATTCCCTGGGACCGGGCGATTGCCTTGAGGGCAATGCACTGCTTACCGACCATTTTGCAACAACATGGGTAAAAAATGGCTGGCTTCTGAAAATCGATCAGGCCGGTACAGCTATTCTAAGCCGCCGGGAAAAAAAGAAGGTAAAAAAAGATCACGGGGCACAGGAGACAGAGCTGGAATTATTTAGCAAGCGCTTTATGTCAATAGCAGAAAACATGGGTGCACTCCTGCAACGCACAGCACTTTCGGTAAACATTAAAGAGCGACTCGATTTTTCATGCGCCCTGCTGGATGCCGAAGGCAGGCTGGTGGCCAACGCACCTCATATACCTGTACACCTTGGCGGGCTGGGCGTTTGTGTAAGAGAGTTGTTAAAACATTTCAGCTTCGAAGAAGGTGATACAATCGTTACCAACCACCCTAAATACGGCGGATCGCACCTTCCTGATGTTACCATGGTAACACCTGTCTATCATAAAGGTGAACGTGTTGGCTTCGTGGTAAACAGGGCCCACCACAGCGAGATAGGGGGCATAAGCCCGGGATCCATGCCGCCCGGGGCAGCAAGCCTGCAGGAGGAAGGAGTGGTTATAAGCCCTTTCTACTTT
>JBKHBA010000313.1:0-2803 GCA_046542595.1 Bacteroidales bacterium
TTCCTCTTCCGAGAATATACTTATATTGCTGACAAATTCGAAAGGCCTGGTTATTGTTATTATCTGCTCCTCACCCGATTGTGACTCCCTGTACACCTTTACCAGTCCACTCTTCAAATACTTGAACTCCTGTATCGGATCGCCCTCTTTATGGATAATGCCACCCCTGGAAAATGTATATTCCATGCGGTAATCACATAAGCTTGTGAGCTCTGTCTCCTTAAGTGTTGAAAAAGCCACGTCCCGAAACTGGCAGTCTGAACACTCACATTTCTTAATATTGGCCATTAGAGTAATTTTATATACAAAGTAATCTATTTTAATCATTCCCTCCACGATTTTGTTCATATTTTATGTTTTCATTATTTTGAGTATTTTGGCAAAACATAAATATCAGCAATCAATAAACAGCTTTTTTAAGCATATCATTAAGGATATGTGATTATTTTATGATTTACAGTACAGACTACCACGTACATACGTATTACAGCGACGGCAGAGCCTGGCCAGAGGATTATATCATCCCGGCCATTGAAAAAGGATTATCCGAAATAGGGTTCTCCGACCACCTGACACTTACTGATGAGCAGCAGGACTGGAGCATCAGGCCCGCCCTCCTGGATGAATACACTGACAGGATCAGTAAGCTCAAGACATCAGTTAAAGGCCTTGAAGTAAAACTGGGTATAGAGGTGGATTACTTCCCGCAAAAAGAAGATGACATTTACCGTATTATCCAAAAATATCCTTTTGACTATGTTATCGGCTCGGTGCATTATATGGGTGAGGGCACTGTTGATCTGGGGCCCGAATATTATGAAAACAAAGACATAGACAGCCTCTTTGAATCATATTTCGAACTGGTGGCACAGGCTGCCGGCTCAGGTTTATTTGATTTTATGGCCCACCCTGATCTTGTAAGGATATTCAGGTATTACCCCTCCGTCAATGCTGAGCCTATGTACCGCTCCCTGGCCAGGGCATTTTATAAAGCGGATGTGGCTTTTGAGATCAACACCAATGGCATGAACAAGCCGCTGAAGGATTTTTATCCTGACCGCAGGTACCTGCATGTGTTCAGTGAAGAAGGGGTGCCGGTATGTGTCAATTCGGATGCCCATAAACCGGCGAGACTGGCACAGTATTTCGATGATGCCTACAGGCTGCTGGCTGCTGCCGGCTTTAAGGAGATGACAGGTTTCAGTAAGCGGAAAAGAGTTTTCAGACCTATGTATACCGTCTGACCAGGCCCTGACAATATTCGCAATATTCTTTTATACCATCTGATCAGGCCAGCACAGTGTGTTCAAGGAGTATCTTCACGCCTATTGCTATCAATAATATACCTCCGGCCATCTCAACCCTTGAGCCCAGTTGCGGTCCTGCATACTTGCCTATCCTAATGGCGATCATGGAAGCAATAAAAGTAATAACACCTATCACCAGGGCCTCAAACCATATCCGGTCAAAGATAAAGGCAAAACTTATTCCCACAGCCAGGGCATCAATGCTTGTACTTATACCCATGGTGACGATAGTGGTATTATTCAGCAGGTCTTTCTTCTCACAATCTTTTCCGTTATGCACTCCTTCCAGAATCATCCTTACACCAAGAAAAGAGAGCAGGCCAAAAGCTATCCAGTGATCAAGCGGCTCAACATAATCAAGTATGAAATAAGCCATATAAAAACCGGCCACGGGAAACAGGCCCTGGAAGAAGGCCAGTATTACGGCTATTTTCAGTGCTCTCTTAAAGGATATCCCCGAATCCACAGCACCGCATCCCAGAGATACAGCAAATGAATCGAAGGAAAGGCCCATGGCAATTATCAGTACGGTAAGAATCTCCATATCGGTAAAAAAAAGAATACAAAAGTATCGCTTAGAGATCAGAATACATAATGCCGGCATGATTTATCCATGCTTATAATGCAGGAAGATATTTACTATCTTTGATCATTTAATGCACACTTATGAGAGCAGTAATACAGAGAGTGAGCAGGGCTTCAGTGAGCATAGAAGGCTCCGTGAGATCTGAGATTGGCACAGGACTCCTTGTGCTGCTTGGTATCGAAGAAGCCGATAATCAGGAAGATATTAACTGGCTGGTCAGTAAAATATACCATCTCAGGATTTTTGATGATAAGGAAGGTGTGATGAACCTCTCGCTGAAAGATGTTGAGGGCGGCATTATCATTGTCAGCCAGTTCACCCTGCATGCCAGGACAAAAAAAGGAAACAGGCCATCATATATAAAAGCAGCCAGGCCGGAAACGGCCATCCACCTGTATAACAGTTTTGTCGACAGCTTCCGCCATCTGTCAGGAATACAGCCGGGTACCGGCGAGTTCGGGGCCATGATGAATGTGAGCCTGGTAAATGAAGGTCCGGTAACAATAATCATAGATACAAAAAACAGGGAATGAATACAGCTGAACTAAAAAGATCAGTGCTCCTGATAGCCGCCTTTTCAGCATTCATAACGCCCTTTATGGGTGCAGCCGTTAACCTGGCCCTCCCGTCCATAGGCGAGGAGCTGGGGGCCAGTGCCAGGCAGCTCAACTGGGTGGTCACCATCTACCTGCTTGCCACCGCTGTGTTTATGCTCCCTTTCGGCAGGCTGGGCGATATACTGGGAAGGAAGAAAATATTCATGTCAGGACTTATCCTTTTTACCATAACCACCGCGTGTGTGGTATTCACCCGTAATATATATACTTTCCTTATCTTCAGGGCACTGCAGGGTGTGTCAAGTGCTATGATATTTGGCACAAGCATGGCCATCATCACCTCGGTATTTCCG
>JBKHBA010000314.1:0-2790 GCA_046542595.1 Bacteroidales bacterium
GAAGCTGGCCTTTAATGAAGCTGTGGGTGAGAAGGAATAGTTGGCCGATATACGGTAATCCGGTCCTCCCCGGTTTGCTATTGTAGCCAGCCACCCGTAGGATGTTGTATCACTGATATGCTCCTGCTCCGGGGGTAGTGATGCAGGGTAGGAGTAGATATCATTGGGACCAAGGTATTTGTAGAGGTTAAGGCGGATACCGCCGTAAAGGGTGAGCCTGTCGTTTAAGCTGTATTCATCAGCGCCGAAGACTGACATTTCCAGTCCCTGCTCTCTGCCAATACTCAGTGGTGCCAGGAAAGAATCATCGCCATAGGGTTCATATTTACCCTGGTTAAGGGCATAAGAGATAATTCCCGCTCCTGTTGTTATGGTATGATCAGACCACTGGTAGCCTGTTAATTTTGTTTTGATCTCACGGTGATCAACATTAAAGCGGTGTTGCCAGGCTGTACCTGGATTTTCTGTGCTGGCGTGGTAGTTTGTATAGCGGCTGTAAACAAGGGCACTGTTCATTGTCCACATCTCATTCAGCTGGCGGTCATAAACAATAGAAGCACCTGTATTTCCGTACATGTACCTGTCGGTACCGGCAAGCCTGAACCTGTCTTTACTGTGGTATCCGAAAAGCTGCAGTGATGATGATTCAGATGTGGTGATATGGACAGAGGAGGCAATGTCATGGAAGGCGGCCTCACTGGATCTCAGTTCAGGAGCATCAAGTTTGCCCAGTATCCAGTCTGAGTAGCTCGACCGCACGGCCAGCACCATGGATGAGCGATCCTTTCTGAAAGGTGATTCTGCAAGGAGAGAGGTTGTTACCGGGCTTATGCCGCCCCTGGCACCGAATTCTTTTTTATTGCCTTTGCGTGTAGATATCTCAAAGACAGAAGCAAGTCGTCCACCGTATTCAACGGGGAAATTATTCTTATACAGGTTAAAATCACTTATTAAATCAGGGTTGAAAGAGGAAAAGAAACCGAACAGATGCCCGGTATTCAGTACAGGCACCTCGTTCAGGAGAAAAAGATTCTGATCACTGCCTGAGCCCCTGACATTATAGCCTGATGATCCTTCGCCCACATTCTGGACACCCGGCATCATCTCGGCTATTTTCAGTATATCCCTCTCACCCATTACAACCGGTATTGTTTTGATCTCCTTAATATTTATTTTCTGGAATCCCATCTGCATGCCCCTTACGTTATCATGCCTGCCTGATCTGACAACCACTTCGCGTATATCGATCAGCTTTTCCTGCATTTCAATATTTACTGTTCCTCCGGAATGAAGTTCCAGCAGGTAGGATTCGCTCTCCATTCCCATGCATGAGATATTCAGAGTATACACCTCTGCGGCCCTGAGCCTTATAGCATAAAAACCTTCTCCATCGGATATCTCTCCCTTGTTAGTTCCTTCGACGTATATGGTGGCACCGGGAACGGGCTCACCTGAACTGGCAGAGCTGATATGACCGCTTAACAGTACCTTGCCGGTTTCAGCATTGTCCGGCGACCCGACTGTAATATGCCTGATCTTTTTATTATAAGAAAAACTGCCGGCGATATCACCAGTTCTGTCAATATCGTCAGTTCCTGCAATTTCTTCAATTTCAGTAATCAGATCCGTATTAACATTGATCTTGCCTGTAAGGAAATATTGCCCTCTGCCCCTGTAAATAAAATTAATACCTGCCGGGCTCAGGAGTTCTTTCAGAAAGGAGGTGAGGCTTATGGAGTCGCCAGACAGTGATACTTTCAGCCCTTTAACCCATTCGTCATTGAAATAGATACTTATGCCGTAACGTTTTTTAAGATCAGATGAAAAATCATGGAAGCTTATATTATTATAGGTGCCCGTGATGACAGGATCCTGGTACCGGTCCGTCCGTTGCTGGTACCCGTGGGGGCCGGGGGAGGCACTGTCAGCAAGGGTAACATTGCTGCTGTCCTGTTGTAAGGGATATGCTCCACATAAAGGAAGTATTAAAACAAATGCTATACTAAGATATTTAATCATTATCGGCAGAAAGTAAGGCGTTAAGGTAGTCAAGCAGCATTTTTCGGTCTTCTGTCCTTTTATCGCTTGTATTGAGGTAATTATCTTTAATAAACTTTCTCAGTAGTTTTTTCTTATCCGGGAATAATTTATAAAGCGTTCTTTTGCTTTTGAAGGGAATAAGTTCCCCATCATAATAAATATACTGTTTTATTGTTTGCCTGTATTCATAATCAGATGAGCTTGTTATATTGCCTATATACAAGGTTTTATCCTTTGTCACAAGGTAGTCTGCCTTGCCTTTACTCAGCACCCCGGCCAGTCTGGAGTCGGCGCGGTCATCCCGGCCGGGAAGTTGGATAAAATCCATTCCCCCCATTTTCATTGATACTATTTTACCGGGGCTCAGCCCCACCTGGCGAAAGGCATTATCTGTCGATAAGTATTTAAGGATAACCCGGTTAATATTTATATCATATTTAATTTTCAATCCCGGGAACGTTCCATCAGCAGTTTCAATAATACCATCTTTCCATTCATCATCTGAATAAAAGGGATGCCCCTGTATTGAACCGCTGGCAGCTCCGGTATAAATACGACCGCTTATCAGTCTTTGATCATCACCGTATATATTATCGAAGTATAATGATAAAAGATCTGTTGCCTTCTGTCGGTCCTGCTCCTGCGAGGCAGCAGTGTTCAGAAACATTACGGAGAGTATCAGAAAAAGGATGTTTCTCTGCGGGTTCATATACAATAATTCTTAGTATTCCCGGCTATACCGGACAATTT
>JBKHBA010000027.1:0-15342 GCA_046542595.1 Bacteroidales bacterium
CCGGCACTCACTTAAAATAGCCCTGTACAATGCCTATGGCAGAAAAAACCCCTTTACCATCAATTTCAATAAGATTATCGATGACAGCGGTGCCCTTAAAATACCTTCTGACAGATCCGAGGAACCCCTTCTGCAGTCATCGATGATGTATGTACACGGTGCCGTGCCGTCAATAACCTATCACTTTAATTTCTGATATGAAGAAATATATTACCATAATATCCATATTACTGTTCATCAATGCCTGCGAGGAACCACTTGACTGGCAGCTTGACGATAACATTACCCCGCGGCTGGTTGTTGAAGCAATGCTTACCAATCAACCCGGCCTGAACTATGTTCAGCTAAGCCTTCCCGTACGCAATCCAAACAGGGCCCCGCAGCCGGTATCAAATGCAACAGTGGTCTTTATTGAAGGTAATAACTACCATATACTTACGGAAGACACAAACAAGCCAGGTTTATATCTTGCTGACCCATCCTTGCAGGGTGTTGTAAATAAGGTTTACCGGTTGTATATCATGGTAGGTGAATATGAATTTGCTGCCGGGGCTTATATGGTTCCGGTAAGTCCCCTTAAGAAATTCATTTATTATGAAGAACAGGGTAACCCGGGCTATTACAGGATCTACCCCAGGGAGAGCGACACCCCTGCCTATACCGAATACAGGGTTGAATGGGAATCATCAAACGGGCAGATAAGCCAATCGCTGTTCTATACCTATAAATTATCCACTCTTGATGTTAACCAGTTCTTCAGGCCTGATGCTGAAACACTGTCTTTTCCGGCCGGCGCCAGGATTATCAGAACAAAATACTCTCTCTCACCTGACCATGAAAGATATCTGCGCAGCCTGCTTTCAGAAACCGACTGGCGGGGCGGATGGTTTGATGTTATGCACGGTAACCTCCATACCAATCTCAACAACGGAGCCGTCGGCTTTTTCGCAGCCTCATCCGTGGTGCGTGATACAGTCTACTTTGACTGACCTTTAATCCTGGCTGTATCAGCCAAAGGTCTTTTCTGACAGTAACATTGATGATTTAAACAATCCGGGATGGCTTGATCCAATATTAAGCAGTGTCCTCTTTTGACTGTCACATTGATTATTTACGGAATCCGGAATGGCCTGAACCCGTATTAAGCAGTGCCCCTGTGAGCTCCACGGTCCTGCCGGAAATGGTAACGCCGGATAAGCAAGGCAAAGGGCTTCTCAAAAAAAATTGACTTCCCCGTAAGGGTAAAGCGCGACTTCTGTGTGATGGTAGTGAAAGACGACAACAAACAAATGATCAAATAACCATTTAAAACACAGAAATCATGAAAAAGAAAGTATTCTTAATCATCAGTTTAGCAACAGCTATCACCGTCTTCTTCACAGGATGTGAACAGTTAGGCGGACCCGGACAGGAAGAGGAATCAATACTTCCCGGTAAATTCAGTATTGATATACCTGACGCTATCAGCTTTAATGTGCCTGATGCCGGCACAAAATCAGTTGAACCAATAAACGGCAACCTTATTTATCGCCACCTTGCCCACTTTATCCATATAGGTGAAGGCGGAGGCAATATTGTTGAAGATATTATAAAAGGTATCGTAAGATATGAGATCAACAGGCCCATGTCTTTAAGCTATACCAGCGATGATGACGGACGTATCAAGAACCTCGAAGTAATGGAAAATCCATATTTTGAAGGGCAGACCTGGGAATTCCAGCTGAATATTACCGATGCCGGCTCAGAAGGTAATGAGGACGGAGGCTTTGCCATGCAGATTTTCTGGAACCGCAACCCGGTTAAGGGCGTGGCAATACTCAAGCCCTATAATATTGATCGCAGTAAGGAGGAGAACACAGCCAGCGCAGTTTTCCGTATCGATTACAGTGAAGCCGGCGAAAGGGGTTATGATGCCCATATGCTTGTGGCAGCATCAGGACTGTACCTTGCAGATCCTCTTGACAATCCCTACTCCGTAAATGCACTTAAGATGTTTGTTGGCAAAGAAGGCGACAAGATCGATGTATATGGTAACTCAAACCATCCGAATGCAATATTCTTTAACGGAGATGCAGGTTTCAACTGGGCCTTTGTGGCCACCGGGGATGCTACTCTTGATATTGGCGTTGCCGAAGTTGGTCTGCCCGACAGCTATCTTGACGAACCATCAAGGTCAGTACTGCTGGAAGATTACTCTATAAAGAACGTCTTTACCGCACAGGTTTACCAGGTATGGCCCAATATAAGCCAGGAAAGCATAGATGTCTTCCTTCACAACACTGAAGCGCCCGGTTTCTTTGATAATGAAGGCTTTATACAGGGTGGCACATCACCGGGCGATGACCATGATGTGCTGGCAGAAAGACTGCCACTGCTATCACCTTACAATCCCAGGGAAATAGCTGAAATGAGTATAAGCTTTCAGAACTGATCTGTAAGTCTCCGGAACATTGCAAACAGACACATTGGAGGACAAAAGTATAAAATCAAACCCTGTGCAGACTTTCTTAAAATGGTGCGGCTCCCTTACCGCACCATTTTGTTTGTTTTATTGACCTCTGTACTAAAAGCCGCTTCGCTAAGTTCATATTCATTTCGTATATTTATTTTGTATTTCATGCGTTCCTGTCTAACCGTATAAAACATAATATCATGAAAAAGACATTTTCATTATTAATCATCCTCCTTACTGTTGTCTTATCATTCCACTCCTGTCAGAATACTCCAAAATCTGAGTTTATCTTCTCTGTCACTGCTGCTGACAGCCTGTTATTATCGCCTGAAGACGGGCGTCTGCTCCTTTTTATCTCAAAAGAAAAGGAGCCTGAGCCCCGCTACCAGGCCAGTGCAGGCTACAGCTCACAGCAGGTCTTTGGCATGGATGTCGAAAAATGGAAGGGTGAATCACTCTTTATCGGAAGCGGTATATTCGGTTATCCCGTGGCCGACCTTAACAATCTCCCCGCAGGCGAATATTACGTGCAGGCCTTATTGCATAAATATGAAAGCTTTGATCTTTCCACCGGCCATACGGTAAAACTGCCCCTTAACAGGGGTGCCGGGCAGAATCTCCGCCTGGCGCCGGGCAACCTGTACAGCAAGCCCGTTAAGGTACGCATTGACCCGCAGGAAAAGCAGGTTTTTGACCTGGTGCTCACCGAGGTCAATCCACCGATTGAGCAGCCCGAAGACACAAAATATATTAAACATATTAAAATGCAGAGTGAGCTGCTGACAGAATTCTGGGGCAGGCCTGTTTACCTGGGGGCACATGTATTGCTGCCGGAAGGCTTTGATGAACACCCGGAAGCACAATATCCCATATGCATCTTCCATGGTCATTACCCACATGATTTCGGGGGCTTCAGGACTGAGCCACCGGATGAAGATATTGAGCAGGAGCACAGTGAGCGTTTTGACCTTGAAGGGTATAACAGGATACAACAGCAGGCAGCATATGACTTTTATAAAAAATGGACATCTGATAATTTCCCGCGTATGCTGATAATTGAAATACAGCACTCAAACCCTTACTATGATGACTCATACGCAGTAAACTCAGCTTCCATAGGCCCCTACGGCGATGCCATTACCTATGAACTGATACCATATATAGAAAAGCAGTTCAGGGGTATAGGAGAAGGATGGGCACGCTTCCTTTATGGCGGCTCCACCGGCGGATGGGAAGCGCTGGCAGCGCAGGTGTTCTACCCGGATGAATATAACGGAAGCTTCGCTGCCTGTCCGGATCCCATAGATTTCAGGGCTTATGAGCTAATAAATATTTACCAGGACAGTAATGCCTATTATTATGAAGGCCCCTTCAGCAAGCTGATAAGGCCCGGAAGGCGTAACTGGCTGGGGCAGATAAGCACATCGGTTATGAGCGAGAACCACCTCGAACTGGTGCTTGGCAATAAAACACGCTCGGGCGGACAGTGGGATATCTGGGAGGCTGTATTCTCTCCTATGGGCTCTGACGGTTACCCCAAAAGGATATTTGACAAGATGAGCGGTGAGATTGATCACCAGGTGGCTGAATACTGGAAAGAGAACTATGACCTGAGGTATATACTTGAACGCGACTGGGAGACACTGGGACCGAAGCTTGAAGGCAAGATACATATATACGTGGGGGATATGGATAATTATTACCTCAATAATGCCGTTTACCTGATGGAAGAATTCCTGGAGGGCACCACTGATCCGTATTACGGCGGCGAGATTGATTACGGCGACAGGGCGGAGCACTGCTGGAACGGAGACCACAGCCGGCCAAACTACCTGTCGAGACTCAGGTATAACGAGATGTATGTACCCAAAATACTCAAACGGATAGAAGAAGCTGCGCCTCCGGGTGCTGATCTCACAAGCTGGAGGTACTGACAGAAACGAGACCTCCCGGAACCAGGCTCACAGGACGGAGGTACTGATGATTGACATCTCCGGTATGAGCCGGTCTCACAAGCCCGGGGTACTGATTACCGGCTGAGTACAGCTGTCTAAGCTTTAGCTTCCCTCACAAGGGCCTTTGCCAGTATATCGCCGGCATCAAGAAGGGGCACACCCTCAATATTGTCCGTGCTGACAGCCAGGGGTATCTCGGTACATCCCAGTACAATAAGCTGTGCACCCTTTGTTATAAGCATACCGGCCACTGACATCAGGTCGCCGGCAGCCCTCATGCTTACCGGCTCAGACACTGCCTTTATACCGTACTCCATATCGTAGATGGCAGGGTGCACCATCCTGTACTGCACCTCTTCATCCGGGTAAACGGTGCTCAGACTTGCTGCAGACAGGTACTCATCATATACCCTGCTCCTGTATACACCGTTGGTGCCCATTATGCCAATATTATTAACATCCGGATAAGCAATGGATATATAATCTGCCACCTCCCCTATCATGTTAACCAGCCTGCAGCCTTCCGGCATAGCATCCAGCACCGGTTGCAGTATCTCCGGCACATGAGCGGTATTGCAGGGCAGACCAAATATAGTGGCACCCGTACTGCTTAAGGTTTTTATCACTTCAGCTATGGCATAACCCGGATTCTCATTTACCTCTCCAAAAAGATATTCACTCCGGTCCGCTATTCTGCCCGGCAGTGAGAGCATTGCCACAGCCAGGTGCCCGCTGTCATTCCCCGCCCCGGTATTATCCGCTATCTTCTTCAGCAGGTCTATGCCCGCGTATGTACCCATACCACCTACAACACCAATTATATTAGTCATCTTTCCCTGTCCTGTTATACTTGTCCATTATCTCCATCACCTTATCAAGAGGCAGCTTTTCAGCACTGTGCCCATCACGGCCCGTCATTGTCTCCGCTGCAAAAAGTGAATTTAAAATAGCCTCTTCCGTTGCCTCTATGGTTGCCAGGAAAAGTGGTGACACTGAGCTGTTACCCAAAAATTCACCCTGCTGCAGGGGCTGCCTGTCATTGCTGTTAATAAGATTATCCGGCGCAACAGAAAAAGCCACCACATAATCACCACTGCCATTGGAGGCTATGCCGCCTGTCCGTGCCAGTCCCATTATGGCCCTGGCGGCAATACGCTCCAGGTTACGGGCATCAACAGGTGCATCGGTGGCTACCACAATCATGCATGACCCGTCGGCTCCGGCATTCACATTACGGCTGAAAGAGAACTGTCCCAGCTCTTCGCCCACAGGTACACCGTCAATATGCAGGACACCACCGAAATTAGTCTGTACCAGCACTCCCACGGTATAGCCGCCAAGCGACTCAGGCAGTACCCTGGATGATGTTCCTATTCCTCCCTTAAAGCCAAAGCATACCGTACCTGTACCGGCCCCCACATTGCCCTCGGCAACAGCACCTGTAGCTGCATTGGCAATAGCCTCCAGCACATGCGATTCATGTACATGCCTTCCCCGTATATCGTTCAGGTAGCCATCGTTTGTCTCCCCCACCAGGCCGTTCACCGAACGCACATTCTCATTACCCGGCTCATTTATAGTATATGATATCAGTGCATCAAAAGCCGCGGGCACACTCATGGTATTGGTAAGGACAACAGGGGTTTCAATATTACCCAGCTACCTTACCTGGCTTATGCCCGTCAGTTTGCCGTAACCGTTGCCAACATATATGGCTGCCGGAACCTTGAGCTTATAGATATTCCCCTTATGGGGCAATACAGCCGTTACACCGGTCCTGACATTATCACCTGCGATTATTGTTTTATGACCTGCCAAAACACCTTTCACATCGGTAATTGCATTATGCTCTCCTGGCGACAACACCCCGGGTGATATGCCGTAGTCCCTGAGCCTCTTACCCTGTGCATCAAGGCCTGAAGGTAATATGATTAACAACAAAACAGATAAAATAATTTTCATAGCAGAATTTTTTATTTTTGAATAACTAAATTTACCAAATATTAATTCAAATCTTAATAAGATTAGTAATTTGTGCACAAAACACTTTATATGTTTTTTTAAAACAGCTTAAAACCATTGTAATGAAAAAATATACAATAATTATTATAGTAATGATGCTTGTTTTTGCGGCATGCAATAATAAGAAAAAGACTGATCTTATAGGCGATAACCTTGACAACTGGCATACCGATGTGCCGGCGATGGATGATAATCCGGACGCCATAAACCCCTTTATCATACGTGATGGTATGCTTGTAAGCCTTGGAACACCAGCAGGACATCTTATTACCAACGAGGTTTATTCGGATTACAGGCTTGCAGTGGAATACCGCTTTGTTGCAAAGCCGGGTAACTGTGGTATACTTGTTCATGTATCCACACCCCGTGTCCTTTATGATATGTTCCCTAAATCAATAGAGGTGCAGATGCAGCATGAGCAGGCCGGCGATTTCTGGTGCATACAGGAAGATATAAAAGTGGATAATATGGTTGAGCGCCGCGGGCCGGAAGAAGAATGGGGTATAACAGAAGGTGAAAGAAGACATATAAAGAACCTTACTGAAGGATCGGAGAATCCTCCTGGCCAATGGAATAAAATGGTCATTGAATGTTCCGGTGATGAAATAAAGGTATGGGTTAACGATGAGCTTGTTAACCACGGTTATGACTGTACGGCCACGGCCGGACAGATAGCTGTGCAGTCTGAAGGCTCAGAGGTGGAGTTCAGGACGCTGGAACTGATAAAACCAGACTGAACTTCTTTCAGGCCGGAGAAGTAATTTTTTCTTTGTTAAATATTTTTCTGTCTGCCATTTTGGCCCTTATTTTGCGGTAAGCAATGAAAAAAATAATTATGAACAGATACGCTTTCATATTCCTTGTTTTAACGCTTATGCTTAATGCATGCGATCCTATTATAGGGTATAAATATCCCGAAGGCAAGCTCCCTGAAACGCCGGTTAACCTGTCGGCCTTCAACACAATATATGACGATTATAATTCAACCGCGCCAATCGCCGGCAGACTGATACCTTTCTGCTTTTCTTCAAACCGTAACAGCGAAGGCAGTGAATTCGATATTATCTACGAGCCGATGAATATACAATGGAATAAAAGCACCGGTGAACTGACGGTACTCAATGACTATTCTGACCGGTCATCCTACCAGCAAGAATACAAGCCACTGGAAGATGCATTGTTACTGATGAACAGTGACTCCAACGAGCTGGGACCGTATTTCATTATTGATAAGATGAGCTATGATAATGATTATGACTACCTTTTAATGTACTCAAGCGATAAGGGAGGCGATTACCAGATATCCTTTACATATAATAATGAATTTTCTACTTTCAATGACCCGGTTGAGATAGACTTTCTTAATTCTGAGTACGACGACCTGTATCCTTCCTTCGATATGGATTACAAAAAAATATATTTTTGCTCTGACAGGGATAATGGCGTCTTCAATATTTATTCGGCAACCCTGGAAAGAGGTACCTCTCAGCTGGTGGCTGAATTTACGGATACCACCAGCAGGGAGATAGTACTGCAGGAGAGTGTCTCGGGCGACTATAACGATAAGTGCCCCTTCCTGTACGGGGATATAATGGTCTTTTCATCCGACAGGCCTGGTGGTGAAGGAGGTTACGACCTGTATTATTCACTATACAGGAATGGTGAATGGACTGAACCCGTTAATTTTGGCCCGGAAATTAATTCACCCGAAGATGATTACCGTCCAATACTGATTAATGAAGAGGTCGATTGGGAAAAAGACATGATGATCTTTTCATCCAACCGCTCAGGCGGTGAAGGGGGCTTTGACCTGTATTTCGTGGGTATCGAAAAGATGGGTATATATTATTCCCAATACAAGTGATTAAAAGCACCTTAATAAAAGCAGATGCGTCTATTAAAAAGCATATCGCATTATTATACTGACGCCGTCAAAGGTCTTGAGATAGGTGAGAGCCGTCCATCAGAATATACCACTTTTGAGCTTGCCGGTATCCTTGCCACCGCCGCCCTCAAGTTCATAATGATGGAATGGCTTAATATGATGGCCTTTTATGTGGCAGGCATCAGTTTTTTCTGGATAGGCTATATTATATACCGGTATGTCCGGGATAATAGTATACTGCCTAAATGGGGCTTCAGGAAAAAGGGCTTCAGCCAGACCATGATATTCATCCTTCCTTTTACCATTGTTTGCATCGTTGTAAGCGTAATAGTGGGCCAGGCCAGCTCGTCAACCACCATCCTTAACTGGAGGATAATACCCGTACTTTTCCTCTACCCCCTGTGGGGACTCTTTCAGCAATATATCATGCTTGTGCTGATAGCAGACAACCTGGTTGAGCTGGAAAGGCTTGAACTGAAAAAATCCCAGGCCGTACTGATAACAGCCATGCTGTTCAGCCTGGTGCATTACCCTTCATTCTTCCTTATGATCTTCACCTTCGTCATGGAACTCATCTTCCTGCTTGCCTGGTTCAGGTGGAAAAACCTGCTGGCACTGGGTCTCACCCATGGTGTTATAGCAACATTTTTACTGTTCTACGTACTTGAACGCGACCTGTGGTTAGAGCTTTTCGAGTGGTTCTGATAATTGCAAACCCTCCCTTTTTCCCTGTGTAAAAGGCAATCTGGTCCGGAATATGCCTCTTTGAATCGCTATGATAACTATAAATCCTCCTGGTCATCCCAAATAACAAGCCGTTCTGTCTTCAAAAGTAACTATATGAATAAATAATTAATATACGTTTATTGTATATTTATATTGTTTTCGTATATTTGTATCATTATCGTAATATATTTCATATGGTAAGGAAAAGCAAGAAATATAAAGACATCATCACTGTCGCCCGGGACCTGTTCTGGAAGCACGGTTTCAAGCGCGTATCTGTTGAAGAGATATGCCGCAAGGCCAATGTTAGTAAAATGACATATTATAAGTACTTCCCAAATAAAACCGAACTGGCCAAAACAATATTCAACAAGGTGGTCGAAGATGGTGAAAGGCAATTCAGGGAGATATTAAAGGAAGATTCCACAGCAGCTGAGAAAATAGAGAAGCTGATACTGATAAAAATGGAGAGCACAAATAATATAAGTCCCGAATTCCTCCAGGATTTTTATACAGGCTCTGAACCTGAACTAAAGGCTTTCGTGGAAGAAAGGACAAAAAAATCATGGGACCTGCTTATTAATGATTTTAAGAAGGCCCAGGAAGCCGGTATTTTCCGTAAGGATTTTAAGCCCGAGTTTATGTTTAAAATACAGAATACCCTGATTGGAATATTTGAAGACGAGAGTATTACCGGCATGTTTGAATCGCGACAGCAACTTATTATGGAATTTGTTAACCTTATGATATACGGTATAGCACCACGGGATTGATACAATGATAATTCGACTGAAAATAACAGCCATCGCCTTTTTCCTTCTGTTCTCTCTTGTTGCCGGCGGACAGGACAAGCTGAACTTTAAAGGACAGCTTTCTGCATATACCCACCTTAATCCCGTAAATGAGCTGCACTGGTATAACGGACTGCGTTATATACCACAGCTGAATTATCAGCACGGTCTTTCCGGTAAACACAGGATAGGCTTTGAAGCTTCGGCCAACCTGTATGGCAATGCAGTGCTGTCACCCTCCTCGTCACCGGAATTCAGCGGCAACATAAAACCCTACCGCTTCTGGGCCAGGTATTCAACTAACCAGTTTGAACTGCGGGCGGGACTCCAAAAGATTAATTTCGGTTCAGCCTCCATCCTGCGGCCACTGATGTGGTTTGACCAGATAGATCCGCGCGATCCCCTCAAACTGACCGACGGTGTATGGGCAGGGCTTGCCCGCTACTACTTCCTTAATAATGTCAATATCTGGGCATGGACACTCTACGGAAACGAAAACCGCAAAGGATGGGAAACATTCAGTTCCGATAAAAAAATACCTGAGTTCGGGGGGCGACTCCAGGCACCTGTGCCACGGGGAGAAGCCGGTTTCTCCTATCACCACAGGACAGTGGAAAGCATCAGCCTGCCTGACTCATCCGGTATCTCCGGTAATGTTCCGGAAAACCGCTTTGGCTTCGATGCAAAATTCGATATGCTTATCGGCTGGTGGATAGAGGCATCATGGTCAGCATATAATAAAGACATTGGCATGTACTCCAACCAGGAAATCATAAATATTGGTGCCGACTATACTTTCTCCCTTGGTAACGGGCTTACTGTCATTTATGAACAGCTGATAGCTTCTTTCGACGAAAACCCTTTCGCATTTGAGAATGTATCAACATACTCCTTACTTAATCTCTCATACCCTGCAGGGCTCTTCGATAATATCAGTGCAATAATCTATTACGACTGGAAGAATAATAAGGCTTATAATTTTCTCAACTGGCAAAGGACTTTCAATAAATTCACCCTTCACCTGATGGCTTATATCAACCCGGAGGATTACAATATACCCACACCCGGATCACAGGAAATAATGTATGCGGGCAGCGGCTTACAGCTGATCTTTGTCTTTAACCATTAATAATAATACAAACAGATACTCAAATACAGTAATACAGAAAAAAATGCAAAACAATCTGATCATTAAAACGGAAAAGCTCACCAAACGGTTCCCAATGGGTAAGAGTGAGTTCACTGCACTCAGGGATATAGACCTGGAGCTTGGCACCGGTGAGTTCAGCGGCCTTATCGGTCCCAGCGGATCAGGCAAGACAACACTGCTTAACATCCTTGGCTCGCTTGACAGTCCAACCGAAGGCGAAGCTATTGTAATGGGACAGTCAGTGGGACAACTGAATGCCAAAGAGGCAGCCAGGCTTCGCAAGGAAAGCCTGGGATTTATTTTCCAGACATATAACCTGTTGCAGGTACATACCGTCTTTGAGAATGTTGAGTTGCCTCTGCTGCTGCTCAAATATGGCAGCACAGAGCGAAAAAAGATGATACATGATGCACTGGAATGGGTAGGTCTTACCGACAAGATAAAACAAAAACCGCCACAGCTGTCAGGTGGTGAATGCCAGAGGGTGGCTATTGCACGCGCCATGGTTAAAAAGCCGTCTCTCGTGCTTGCAGATGAGCCAACGGCCAACCTCGATGCTGCCAATTCCCATAACATATTGCAGACCATGGAAAAACTGAATGAGGAACTGAAAACAACTTTCCTGTTTGCCACACACGATGAAAAAGTGATAGCCTACCTGAAGAGAAAAATATATCTCAAAGATGGGATGATTGATAAAATTGAAACGGTGAACAATGATAAATGAAGATCTGATGGCAGTAAACAAAAACTGCATAACACACATAAACAGCTTAAAAGAATAAAAACACAAGCATATGAAACTGGCAATTAAACTGGCATTTAAAAACCTCATTGGGGCGGGTTTACGAACCTGGCTCAATGTGATTGTGCTGTCTTTCTCCTTTGTTATTATTATTGCAGTCAAAGGCATCCTTGTCGGCTGGGACCGGCAGGCAAAAAACGACATGACTGACTGGGAAATAGGAGGCGGACAGTACTGGCAGGAAGATTATGACCCCTACGATGCATTTACACTGGAAGAAGCACATGCACCGATTCCCTCTGAATTCATCCCTGAAATAGAACAGGGAGATATGGTTCCAGTACTGATTACCCGCGGCACTATATATCCCCGGGGCAGAATGCAGTCAATACTGATAAAGGGGATAGACCCTGACCAAACACTCCTGGAGCTGCCCACCCATAAACTGGACACTTCGGTAGCTGCAACACCGGCAGTGATAGGTTCAAATATGGCCAGGACCAATAAACTGGAGAAAGGGGATTACGTAACAATGCGCTGGCGCGATGCAAACGGTACCTTTGATGCTGCTGAAATATACATAAGCGATATCTTTACCACCAATGTACCCACAGTGGATGGCGGACAGGTGTGGATACCGCTCGACAGCCTGCAATCGATGCTGCTAATGCCCGGCGAGGCTACAACACTGACTTTTCGCGACAGTGAAAAAGAAAGGCAGGATACAGGAGAATGGAAGCTGATGCCATTCGAAGTACTGGTAAGCGATATAGAGGAGATGATAAAGACAAAGTCAGCGGGACAGTCAATATTCTATATCATTTTGCTGATACTGGCGCTGCTGGCTATCTTCGATACACAGGTGCTGTCCATTTTCAGGCGGCAGAAAGAGATCGGTACATATATTGCCCTGGGCTATACACGGCGCGGAGTGGTGGGACTATTTACCGTTGAAGGCGCCATGTACGCCATACTCGCGGCCCTTGTGGGGGCTGTATATGGTATACCATTCCTTATATGGTTTGCCAATAAGGGCATATCGCTGGGCGTCTCATCGGCTGATTATGGTTTTGCCATAGCCGATACCATGTACCCGGTATACAGCCTTGGACTGGTAGCCGGAACAACCGCACTGGTACTGGTGGCCACAACGATAGTAAGCTACTGGCCTTCGAGAAAAATAGCAAAAATGAATCCAACAGAAGCTTTAAGGGGGAAATTACAATGATAAAATTTTTACTGAAAGGACTGTTACGGGATAAAAGCAGGAGCCTGCTTCCCCTGATAGTGGTAGCCATAGGTGTGATGCTGGCAGTGTTTATGCGCGGCTACATCAACGGCATAATGGTGGATATGATAGAGCAGACAGCCCGTTTCAATACCGGTCATGTTAAGGTAATGACACAGGCCTATTCTGATAATATGTCCCAGGCACCCAACGACCTGGCACTTACAGATGTGAGTGAGCTGAAAGAGGATCTACAAAACGACTTCCCGGATATGGAATGGGTAAGCCGCATCAAATTTGGCGGACTGATAGATGTGCCTGATGAGAACGGGGAAACAAAAAGCCAGGGACCGGCCATGGGTATAGGACTGGATCTTTTTTCCCCCGACCCGGACGAAGCCCGGCGGCTTAACCTTGAAAGATCACTGGTCAGGGGCAGTCTGCCCGACTCCCTGGGCGAGGTATTGCTCAGTGAGAACTTCTCCCGTAAGCTCGATACCGGTCCGGGTAAAGATGTAACCCTTATAGGATCAACCATGAACGGAGGCATGGCCATCTATAATTTCAGGGTGTCAGGAACAGTGCGCTTCGGGAATACAGGAATGGACAGGGGCACAGTTATTGCCGACCTGCAGGATGTGCAGCATGCACTTAATATGGATGATGCTGCAGGTGAGATACTGGGCTTTTTCGGCTCGGGTTATTACGAAGATGAGACTGCCGCCCCTGTTGTGGCGAAGTTTGAAGACAAATACACCAGTGAAAATGATAAATATGCGCCGGTGATGTTGCGACTGAGAGACCAGGAAGGGCTGTCATTATATGTTGATATGTCAAAAAGCATGGGAGCCATCATCACCTTTATTTTTATAGTTGCCATGTCCCTGGTGCTGTGGAATGCAGGTCTGCTGGGCGGATTGCGCCGCTACGGCGAGATTGGCATCAGGCTGGCGATAGGAGAGGAAAAAGGACATATCTACAGAACCATGATCTACGAATCCGTAATGATAGGCTTTGCCGGCACCATCATAGGAACAGCATTCGGCCTGGGACTATCATGGCTGATGCAGACATACGGACTGGATATAAGCGAGTTTACCAAAAATGCCACCACCGGGGTAATGATGCCTGATATTGTCAGGTCAAGGATCACACCCCCCGATTTTTATATAGGATTCATTCCAGGTGTGCTGTCAACCGTTGCCGGCACCATGCTTGCAGGGATAGGCATATATAAAAGAAAAACGGCACAGCTGTTTAAGGAACTGGAGACATAAGGATGTGCCTGCCATCACAGTTTATAAAACATTCAGTGAAACAACGGAGCAATCTTATGAATGAACTGAACGAAACTTAAAGATGTATAAACAGACATGAAGGTTAAATTAAATAAGATCCAATAAAGATGAAAAGAATTATAATCATATTATTAGCAGTATTCCCCGTATCCTCATATGCCCAGCCCACAGCAGATGAAATTATCGACAGGGTTGATAAAAACATGTCAGCGGAGAACCAGGTAGTTGAGTCGCAGATGACCATACACGGACGGCGTGCCAGCAGGACAATAACATCAGTGTCATATACAGTGGGCGACAAAAAATCATTCACAGAATACCTCTCCCCACCGCGTGAGGAGGGGACCAAGATGCTTAAGCTGGAAGACCAGTTATGGATATACTCCCCCTCAACAGACAGGATAATACAGATATCCGGACATATGCTGAGGCAGTCGGTTATGGGCTCGGACCTGTCCTATGAAGATATGATGGACGACAGAAAGCTGACTGATGTATACTCTGCAGAGCTGACCGGCAACGAGGAGATTGACGGCAGGCAGGCATGGGTGCTTGAACTGGAAGCCACGGTGCCGGATATAGCCTATGCAAGGCGCAAAATATGGATAGACACCGAAAGGTATGTGCCCCTTAAAGAGGAGTTATATGCCAAAAGCGGCCAGCTGCTCAAACGATCGGTAATGAGTGATATAAGCAGGGTTGACGGCAGATGGTACCCCATGACCATTGTATATAAGGACATGATGAAACAGGGCGACGGAACGGAATTTAAGATAACAGACATTAAGTTCAACCAGGATATACCGGAGTATATCTTCACCAAGGCAGCGCTGAAGCAGTAGACTTTACAGGCAGTCTGCCTCTTTCAAAACCATGGTTGATCAGTTTTTCGTTAATTCAATTTTTCGCTAATAATATATACGTTCACCCATATAAAATGTATATTTATTATCGCTAACACATTTTTAAGGCTGTAAGCTATGCTCCCTACGAAACGAGCATGTACTTAGCTAAACTATCTTATGAACAAAGTGAATAAAATTTTCTCCCTATGAAACGAATAACAACCATTATAACCATGGCACTGATC
>JBKHBA010000315.1:0-2773 GCA_046542595.1 Bacteroidales bacterium
ATTGAGCGGCGATGAGGACCTTCTGCCCCCGCGTACACTGCATCCCTCTTTTTACGGCTGCTTCGACTGGCATTCATCGGTGCACGGTCACTGGTCACTGGTAATGCTGCTCAAACATTTCCCGGAAATTGATCAATCAGAGGAGATGAAGTCACTGTTGTCGGCAAGCCTTACCAAAGAGAATATTGCCGCCGAGATTGATTATTTCCGGCAGGAACAGAATAAGACATTCGAGCGGACATACGGCTGGGCCTGGCTTCTTAAACTGGCAGAAGAGCTGTATACATGGGATACCGGATATGCCAGGGAGTTGTATGATAATATCTCGCCCCTGGCCGGACTTATAGCAAATATGTATATCGACTTCCTGCCAAAGCTGCAGTATCCCATAAGGGTGGGCACACATACCAATACCGCTTTTGGACTGAGCTTTGCCTGGGACTATGCCGTAAGCACAGGCAATGACAGCCTGCTTGTAAGCATAAAACACAGAGCGCGTGATTTTTACCTGTATGACAGGATGTGCCCTGTATCATGGGAGCCGGGAGGCAATGATTTTTTGTCACCCTGCCTGGAGGAAGCAGAAATAATGAGAAGGGTGCTCGACCAGGAAGATTATGCAGAGTGGCTCGCCGGTTTTATGCCGGAGTTGTCAGACCCTTCATGGCAGTTGGAACCAGGTATTGTTACTGACAGATCGGACGGACAGCTGGCACATCTTGACGGGCTTAACTTCAGCCGTGCCTGGTGCCTCTACGGCATAGCCTCCACACTGGAGGGTTATGAGCACCTGGTGAAGCTTGCCGATGAACATATAATGCATTCACTGCCTTCCATCAGCCATGAGCATTATGAGGGCGGACACTGGCTTGCCAGCTTTGCGCTGCTGGCACTCTATTCACAATAGTGTCAGCTCAGGTCCCCGGGTAAGTGCTTCTGCCACCTGGTTTTTTTTATAAAACACGGCTATCCATTGTCGTTATTTATACATATCTTTGAACCCCGGAATTCAACTCTGGGATATGAAATATAATTTTGATGAACCTGTCGCCAGGCAGGGAACAAACAGTGTAAAATACGACTCCAGGAAAGATATTTTTGGTACGGAAGACATAATTCCAATGTGGGTTGCCGATATGGACTTCAGGTGCCCGCCCGCTGTCATTGAAGCACTGAGAAAACGTCTTGACCATGAGATCCTTGGTTATACGCTGCGCCGCGAAGAATATTTCACATCATTACAGGACTGGCTGCAAAAAAGGTACTCCTGGACAGTGAAAAAAGAATGGATATCTTTCAGTCCGGGTATAGTACCGGCACTCAATATATGCGTCCTGGCCTACACTGAACCCGGGGATAAGATAATAATACAGCCTCCCGTGTATTTCCCGTTCTTCAATGCCGTTACCGATCATGGCCGGGAGCTGATGCTTAACCAGCTCAGTGAAAAGGATGGATACTGGGGCTTTGATCTCGAAGACCTGGAACAGAAGGCTGCGAAAGGCGCAAAGATGCTGATACTGAGCAACCCCCACAACCCTGTCGGCAGAGCCTGGAAAGAGGATGAACTGGAAGAGCTGGCAGGTATATGCAGGAAATACGGACTTATAATCCTGAGTGATGAGATACATTCAGACCTTGTACTGCCGGGTAATAAGCATACAGTGATGGCCTCACTGACCGACCCTATTGCAGATATAACCATTACCTGCATGGCTCCCAGCAAGACCTTTAATATTGCCGGGCTGTCAACCTCCTCAATGATAATAAGCAATAAGGAACTGAAGAAACAGTTTGATGATATGATAAACAGCCTGCATATTACCGGGGGTAATATCTTTGGCACTGAAGCATCCATAGCCGCCTATTCACAGGGCGGACAGTGGCTGGATGAGTTGCTTGTGTATATAAACAACAATATAGATTATGTTATTGACAGCCTGGGCAGCACAAAAATGATTAAACCCATCAGACCGGAGGCCACATATATGATATGGCTCGACTGCCGGGATATGGGGATGGAACCGGATGAGCTGAACAGGTTCTTTATTGAAAAGGCCTCGGTAGGTATGAGTCCGGGTGCCATATTCGGAATGGGTGGCGAAGGATATATGCGAATGAATATAGCATGCCCCATGGAAACAGTGAAAAAGGCTGTTGATAATATTGAAAAGGCTCTGTCCGTGCTTCAGGGTAATAATAATTCTTTTTAGCAAATTAAGACTCAGATGAAAAAAACAACTCCCGTTAAGTTAAGCCTCGAAGACGGAACGGTCTACAGGGGTAAGTCATTCGGCAAACTGATGCCCTCAGCCGGTGAGGTCGTATTTAATACAGCCATGACCGGCTATCCTGAGAGCCTTACCGATCCATCCTACCGTGGACAGATATTATGCCTTACCTATCCCCTGGTGGGTAATTACGGGGCGCCGGGTGAGGACCAGAAAGACGATCTGTTTGTTTTCCGTGAATCATCATCAATACATATCAGGGGACTGATAGTTTCAGATTACTCTTTTGAATACAGTCACTGGAGCGCTGCCGAAAGCCTTCACCACTGGCTCGAAAGTAATAATATACCCGGTATCTACGGTATCGATACCCGTGCGCTGACAAAAAGGCTGAGGGAAAAAGGGTCTATGCTCGGCAAGATTGAGCCCGAAGGCATGGAAACAGGCTTCTATGACCCCAACAGTGTTAACCTTGTTCAGGAAGTCAGCATAAAGGAACCCGTGGTATACGGCAGTGGCAGGTACAGGATAGTGCTTGTTGA
>JBKHBA010000028.1:0-15232 GCA_046542595.1 Bacteroidales bacterium
ACTTGCAGCCTTGATGCCTAAAAACAGGGCCATCTTCTTGCTGTGCCGCAGGCTTGATTCCTTGTGAATGGTGGTAACCTTCAGGTTCTTGTACTCTTTTGTGAAGCGCTCAAGGACATCCCCGGTGTCATCGTCCGAGCAGTCATTAACGACTACGACCTCAAAATCGTGGTAATCCTGGTCAAGAACAGAAGGAAGGAAGGATTTGAGGTTCTCTGATTCATTACGGGCACAGATAACCACAGATACAGCTTCAGCCTTCCTTCTTTTAACTTTTTTACCGGCTGTTCCTGTGCGGATATAAAAGAAAAAATAATAAAACAATTGCACAGTGATGCTCACTGCAAATATTATTAATAAAAGGTACTCCACGGAGGTTATATGAAGCTCAAACATCTGCATTGGATTTGACAGGCAATATTAATAAGATTAGCTGTTACCTCAAAGTGAATTGCATATTATACGCTTTTTTTATTACGGATTTTCAAAGACAGTATCTAAGCACTACCTTTGCGCTGTTAAAAAATAAAATAGCAGGTGTTTGAGATACAAAAAAATAACCCTGATTCGTCGGCACGAACGGGCATTATCCATACTGATCACGGAATAATACAGACTCCTGTTTTTATGCCCGTGGGCACTGCCGGAACAGTCAAGGGGGTGCAGCAGCGCGATCTGAAACATGATATAAATGCCGGTATAATACTTGGCAACACCTACCATCTTTACCTGAGGCCGGGGATGGATATCCTGAGGCAGGCAGAGGGACTGCACGGTTTCATGAACTGGGACAGGGCCTTACTGACTGACAGCGGCGGTTACCAGGTTTTTTCACTCTCGGATAACAGGAAGCTGATGGAAGAGGGGGCTTTGTTCAGGTCACATATAGACGGGTCATCACACAAGTTTACGCCCGAATCGGTTGTTGACCTGCAGAGGGTAATAGGTGCTGATATTATAATGGCATTTGATGAATGCACACCCTATCCCTGCGATTATGATTATGCAAAGAGCTCAATGGATATGACCCACCGGTGGCTGGACCGTGGTATTAAACGTTTTAAGCAGGGAAAGCCGCTGTACAGTCACAGGCAACAGTTTTTTCCCATTGTGCAGGGTAGTGTTTACGGCGACCTGCGCAGGCAGTCGGCCGAGTATATTGCAGAAAAGGGTATGGCGGGCAATGCCATAGGTGGACTGTCAGTGGGAGAGCCGGCGGAGATGATGTATGAAATGATAGCTGTTGTTAATGATATTCTCCCTGCCGCTAAGCCGCGTTACCTGATGGGTGTGGGCACGCCGGTGAATATACTTGAGGCCATAGATTTGGGTGTTGATATGTTTGACTGTGTTATGCCTACAAGGAACGGACGCAACGGCATGCTCTTTACCGCAGATGGCATAATTAATATCAAAAACCTTAAGTGGGCTGATGATTTTTCGCCAATTGATATAAATACCCCGTCGGATGTAAGTTCTTATTATTCAAAGGCATATCTTCGCCACCTGGTAATGTCAGGTGAGATACTGGGCGCGCAGATAGCCAGCATACATAATCTGGCCTTTTATTTGTGGCTGGTAAACGAGGCGCGCGGACATATAGAAAAAGGAGACTTCCGCAGCTGGAAAGAAAAGATGGTTGTTGCACTTGCACAGAGGCTGTAATGAAGATTGAAAACAAAACTCTGGATGTATATATCATAAAGAAGTTCCTGGGGACATTCTTCCTGGCCCTGGTGCTTATTATGACTGTTGCCATAATATTCGATTTCTCAGAGAAGATTGATGACTTCATGGAGAACAAGGCACCCCTGGAAGCTATTATCTTTGATTATTACCTTAATTTCGTACCTTACTTCGCTACCCTTTTTGCCCCGCTGTTTACTTTTATATCAGTTATCTTTTTTACTTCGAAGATGGCCTATGACACTGAAATAATTGCCATACTCAGCAGCGGTGTCAGCTTCAGGCGCATGATGCTGCCATACTTCTACTCATCCTTTGTCATTGCTTTCATCACCTTTATACTTATAAATTTTGTAATACCGCATTCGAGCAAGGAGAGGATAGAGTTTGAGGATAAGTATTACCGTACGCGCACCGGCCATTTTACGGCCAGGAATATACACAGGCAGGTCTATCCCAACGTCTATGCCTATATGGAGACTTACCGTTCGTCAGCGCAGATGGGAACCGAATTCAGCCTTGAGCGTTTTAATGAAGAAGGTGAGCTTGTATCAAAACTGAAGGCAACCCATGTTAAATGGGATACTACCTTAAATAAGTGGAGTGCAAGGTTTTATGTTATAAGGGATATTGTTGACGGGGAAGAACGGATAAGGACAGGCCGGAGAATAGATACCGCCCTTACCATTACACCCGAGGATTTTGAAAGGGGGGAGGATTTTGTTGTCACCATGAACCTTTTTGAGCTCAATGATTATATAGATATACTGCGGTTGCAGGGTTCCGAAGAGGTCAAGCTGTGCCTTAATGAAAAACATAAACGGATAGCCAGTCCCTTCTCTGTCTTTATACTTACACTTATCGGCGTTTCTCTCTCCTCGAAAAAAGTAAGGGGAGGTATAGGGGTGCAGATTGGTTTCGGGCTGGCTCTCAGCTTTTCCTATATTTTCTTTATGCAGTTTGCAACCCAGTTTTCACTGAAAGGCAATCTTGATCCTATGCTGGCCATGTGGCTGCCGAATATTGTTTACCTCAGTATAGCAATATTACTGTACAGAAAAGCTCCCAAATAAAACGTATTCGAAAAACATAAGGCTATAAGCTATTGATAATAAATAAAATTGTCCGGGACCATGTAGCGGCAGCTTCCCGCAGTCGAAAAAAACTGATATATATCCTTCTTTTATTCATGTGAATTTATTATTGTTGTAAGCTGAAAAACGGGACAAATTGAGGGTAATAATTTAATTCAGGGTACTAACAAAAATATACAGATATGCCTATAAATCAAAAGATTCGTGAACTCCAGGAGAGGCGAAAAAAAATACTTGTTGGTGGCGGTGAAAGGGCCATAGAAAAGCAGAAAGCCATGGGCAAGGGCACTGCCAGGGAAAGGGTAATGATACTGCTTGATGAAGGATCATTCAGTGAGTATGATATGTTTGCCGAGCATGAGGCTCGTGATTTTGATATGGATAAAAAGAGCCTGCCGGGTGATGGTGTGATAATTGGCACGGGCACAATTGAGGGTGCTCCTATTGCTATTTTTGCCCAGGACTTTACTGTTGCGGGCGGCTCGCTGGGCCTGATGCATTCACGTAAGATAACAAAGATAATGGATCATGCCCTTAAGATGAGAATACCTCTTATTGGCATAAACGATTCAGGTGGTGCCAGGATACAGGAAGGCGTTAACTCACTGGCCGGTTATGGGGAGATATTCTTTCGCAACACACTGGCCAGCGGTGTTATACCACAGATATCGGTTATTCTGGGGCCATGTGCCGGCGGGGCTGTCTATTCACCCGCCCTCACGGATTTTGTTTTTGTGGTTCAGAATATCTCGAAGATGTTTATCACCGGTCCCGAAGTTATAAAAACGGTTCTCGGTGAGGAGATTTCCATGGAAGACCTGGGTGGTGCAAAGGTACACAGCGAGGTAACGGGCAATGCACATTTCTATGCAGAGAGTGAGGATGAATGTTTTGCCAAGATAAAGGAGCTGGTGAGTTATATACCATGGAATAACCAGCAGAAAGCCAAGGCTATTGAACCTGACGAACCGCGCAGCGAATGCGATATAGATAATATTGTGCCTGCTGATCCAACCCTGCCTTATGATGTAAAAGATGTTATACGCTCTGTTACTGACAGGTCTGAATTTTTTGAGATACAGAGAAAATGGGCTAAGAATATGGTTATAGGCTTTGGCCGTATTAAGGGCTCCACAGTGGGCTTTGTTGCCAACCAGCCTATGGAGATGGCGGGTGTGCTTGATGTCGATTCTTCTGATAAGGCAGCCCGCTTTATACGTTATTGCGATGCTTTCAGTATACCTATTATAACCTTCGTTGATCTGCCGGGTTACCTGCCCGGTGTTGACCAGGAGCATGCCGGGGTGATAAGGCACGGTGCAAAAGTGCTGTATGCCTACAGTGAGGCCACGGTGCCCAAGATAACTGTTATCCTGCGCAAGGCCTATGGCGGCGGATATATTGCTATGGGGTCGAGACACCTGAGGGCTGATTTTGTTTTTGCATGGCCCAGCGCTGAGATTGCAGTGATGGGACCAGAAGGGGCGGCCAATATAATCTTCAGGAAAGAGATAATGGCCTCTGATGATCCTGATGCCACCCGCAAAGAGAAGGTTGAGGAATACAAGGCCAAGTTTGCCAATCCCTATGTAGCTGCCAACAAGGGCTATGTGGATGCTGTTATAGAACCTTCCGAAACCAGGAAATTGCTTATCCATGCAATTGAGGTCTCGGATAATAAATCAGTATTCCTTCCCGGCAAGAAACATGGGATACCACCGTTCTAGATTTTCCGAATAATAATAAGTTAGATAAAATGGCAAAGAGTGACAGTAAGCTGGAAAAGATAAATATCAATCATTCCTTATATACCACAAGGATAAGCGAATCGTTCAGGAATAAAGTGCCTTACAGTCCGCCTGATAAGAGCAGGATGATGAGCTTTATCCCGGGTACTGTAATAGAGCTACTGGTGAAAGAGGGTGATAAGGTGAAGAAGGGCGATGTGGTGCTTGTGCTTGAAGCAATGAAGATGAAGAACAGGCTCAAATGTGAGGTTAATGGGATAATCAAAAAGATCAATGTTAAGCCCGGGGAAAAGGTTCCCAAGGGAACACTGCTTCTGGAGATTGATCTTCAGGAAAAATGATCCGGAAAGAAGTCCTGGTCATAATCAGTATCTTACAGAAGAGGTGCTTACAGAGGTCCTGACCATGTCCTTTAACTCTCAATGGTGATTATTACAGTGGTCCGGACCACGTCCAGTATCTTTCATATTCAGAGGAGTCGGGATTGTTTTCAAAGATCCCGTACACTGCTGACCCGCTGCCGCTCATTGAGCAGTATAAGGCCCCCTTATCATAGATATCCTCAATCAGCTTGCCTATCAGCGGATGTCTTGCAGTGATGGCTTCCTGAAAATCGTTTTTAAGACTGTGCCTCCAGGAAGTAACGGGTTCCTGTATAATTTCACTTATGCTTCTGCCCTCAGCTGAGGGTCTGATCATGCTGTAAGCCTCAGCAGTGCTGATAAATATGCCGGGATGCACCAGCAATATATATTTTCCTTTAAGGCTTATCTCCGTATCTTCGAGTATCTCGCCCCTGCCGCTCACCATGGCTGGTTCGTTCCTGACAAAGAATGCACAGTCGCTGCCAATCTGCAGGGCCATCTTGCTGAGACTGCCTGTTTCCGCACCAAGGCTGAAATAACTGTTGAGATACCTCAGCATAAAGGCCGCATCCGAAGATCCGCCGCCGAGTCCGGATCCTGATGGTATCGTTTTGTGCAGGTGTATACTGAGGGGAGGAATGCTGTAGTGCTGCCTTATAATCTCCAGTGCCCTTATCACTGTGTTAGCACTGCTGTCACAACCGGGATTAAGGCCTGTTATTTCCAGGCTGTCCTTTTCCTGTCCGGCTGGGGCGGGGACAAACTCAAGGACATCCATGGCTCTCACCGGGTAAAATAATGATTCTATATTGTGATAGCCGTCATCTCTCACCGAGATGATCCTCAGGCCTATATTGATCTTGGCATTCGGGAAAATAGTCATAAACAAACTTGCATTATTGAGTGCTGTGTGCAAAAATAATGAATTATTCCGCTAATACAGACATACCATCTTTCAACAAGATATCAACATAAAATGTTTGTAATAATTAGTGTTTATCAGTAGGCAGACAGCTTGTATTTTCTAACTTTGAAGCTGTTAATCACGAATGGTTTCAGCAGGAACATAAAAAGATAAATAGTATATCATGGCTAATCAGAAGACCAGGGCCAGATCTGCATCAAATGCCATGCCTGATATGGGCAGGGTGCCCCCTCAGGCCATGGATATGGAGGAGGCGGTGCTGGGTGCAATAATGCTCGAGAAAGATGCAATAATAACAGTGCTTGATATCCTTAAGCCCGAAAGCTTCTACAAGGATGTGCATAAAAAGATATACTCAGCCATTCTTGCGCTTAACCAGAGGGAGATGCCGGTGGATCTTTATACTGTTACCGAGCAGCTGCGCACCGAGGATGAGCTGGATAATGTTGGAGGTCCTGTTTACCTGACCCAGCTTACGTCAAAGGTTGTCTCGGCCGCCCATGTTGAGTTCCACGCCAAGATAGTGGCGCAGAAATTCATACAGAGGGAGCTTATCCGTGTAACATCGGAGATACAGGGGAGGGCTTATGACGACTCAAATGATGTAAACGAGCTGCTTGATTATTCAGAGAATGAGCTCTTCCAGATAGCCGAGGGTAATATAAAGAAAGAGGTGGCTGCCCTTAATATCGTACTTAAGGAAGCCATACATGAAATTGAAGAAGCAAGCAAAAGGGAGGATGCCCTGGTTGGTGTGCCCTCGGGCTTTACAAAGCTTGACAGGCTTACTTCGGGCTGGCAGAAGTCAGACCTTATAATAGTTGCCGCAAGGCCCTCGATGGGTAAGACGGCCTTTGCCTTATCCATGGCCAGGAATATGGCTGTTGACCATAAAAAGGCCGTGGCTGTTTTTTCACTTGAGATGTCGGCTGTGCAGCTTGTAAACAGGCTTATCGTTGCCGAGACGGAGCTGCCCTCTGCAAGGATAAAGAACGGGAGGCTCAGGGAGGATGAGTGGAAGCAGCTTGAGACCAAGATAAAGACACTCGAGGATGCCAGCATTTTTATTGATGATACACCCGCCATCTCGGTTTTTGAGCTCAGGGCCAAATGCCGCAGGCTGTCGGCCCAGCACAAGCTGGATATAGCCATCGTCGATTATCTGCAGCTGATGACCGGGCCAAAGGATGCCGGCAGCCGGGAGCAGGAAGTATCCAATATATCACGTTCGCTCAAAAGCATATCAAAAGAGCTTAATGTGCCCATTATAGCACTCAGCCAGCTTAACAGGTCAGTGGAGGTAAGGAGCGGCAACAAGAGACCGCAGCTTTCTGACCTCAGGGAGTCAGGTGCCATAGAGCAGGATGCCGACATGGTGCTCTTTATACACAGGCCCGAAAAGTATGGCTTTGAAACACTGGATAATGAGATGTCATCAAAAGGTATAGCCGAGATCATACTGGCCAAGAACAGGAACGGCCCGGTTGACGATGTGCTGCTGCGCTTCAGGGAGGAGAGGGCCCAGTTTATGGATGTGGAAGACCTTAACTATGACGCTATAGGCTCGCAGAATGTCTCCGACTCTTTTACCGTAAGCTCAAAGATGAATAGTGATATTACGGGAGATGATGCACACCAGGGAGGAGCCGGCGGTGAAGGGTTTCAGTTCCCGTAACAGGATGTCACTGAACTGTCTTAATTCGATCAGTAGTGATGCAGAATAATATAATATCCTAAATATATGCCTGAAAACATTATTTTTTTTGTGGCTGGACTGGCAGCCGGCGTGGTGATAATGATAATCATACAAAAGATGGCTAAAAAATCGGCCCGTGCCGGTGAGAATGTCCATATCAGTGATCTTAAAGCCAGTATATCCGAATACAGGAATGATATTGCAGAAAAGGAAGCCGAGATACGCAGGCTTACAGCGCAGGTGGCATCAAAGGATACAAGCATTGAATCGCTGGGTGAAAGGCTGGGAGAGCAGAAGAAGGAGCTGGAGGCCATGCAGGAGAAGATGAAGAAGGAGTTCAGGCTGCTGGCTGATGAGATAATGGAGGAGAAAAGCAGGAAGTTTACACGGGAGAACTCGGAAAAGCTTGACAGCATACTGAGACCTTTTAATGATAACCTTAAGGATTTCAGGGACAAGGTGGAAAGAACGAGGCTGGAAAGCAGTAAGGACCGTGCATCGCTTATCACAAAGATTGCAGAGCTGGAAAGGCTCAATACAAGGATAAGTGATGAAGCCAATGCTCTGACCAGGGCTCTTAAGGGAGATTCAAAGGCAAGAGGCAACTGGGGAGAGATGATACTGGAGAGCATACTGGAGAAATCAGGACTGGTAAAAGACCGGGAATTCTTTGTACAGGAGTCATATACATCGGAGAAAGGCAACAGGCTGCAGCCTGATATAATAGTGAAATATCCGGGCAACAGGTCTATCATTATTGATTCAAAGGTGTCGCTTGTAGGCTATGAGCAGTATGTGAATGCCGATACCGACGAAGAGAAGGCGCAGGCCCTGAAGGCTCACCTGCAGTCGGTAAGGACTCATTTCAACAAGCTGGCTGCCAAGGACTACCAGGATGAGTACAGTCTGGATACAGTCGATTTTGTAATGATGTTTATGCCTGTTGAGCCGGCCTATTTTCTTGCCCTCCAGTCGGATAACAGGCTGTGGTCCGATTCGTACGAGAAGCGTGTGCTTCTTATCAGCCCTACCAACCTGATAGCAGCACTTAAGATGATAGAGAGTATTTGGAAGCAGGAATACCAGAGCAGGAATGTAATGGATATAGCAAAGCAGGGAGGGGCTCTTTATGATGATTTTGTGCTCTTGCTGGAAAGGATGGAGAAGCTGGGAAAGAAGCTGGGAGAAACACAGAAGCAGTATGATGATACGGTGATGAAGCTGACGGGCAGGGGCAACCTGATTAACAGGGTGAGCAACCTGCGTGAACTGGGTATAAAGGCCAAAAAGGAAATGCCCGACAGGTATCGTGATGACGAGCTGCCCGGCAGTACTGATTAAAGATAAGGGTGCCCACGGGCCCGGCGCTATCCGGTTTAGACTGACCTTTTAATCCGGCATTGGTATAAAACCACTCATTCTTTCTGCCAACCGGGCAATACCCCCCTGTCATACCAGATTAAAGCGAAGGAAGAGGAGTTATTTCTCATTAATGATATGTGCATCGCGGAAGTATTCTATGCTTATATGCTGTAGAACTTATATTATTTTTTTCTTTTTTGAAAAGTCTTTCCGAAATTAGTCTAGGATAGAAGTCTGCATATTGTCGTGAGAGATTATAAGCATAATCGAATGAATTGTAAATGAACGGGTAAAAGTGCAGTTGAGATCAGTCCTGTTGCGAATGAATTTTCTGTCTGAATTAAAGAAGTGACTGATCCGGTCTTTTTTTCAAACAAACAGGATATTGTTTTCTGTTTGCAGAGCAGATGTTTTTTACGCACCAAATAAATAACTTTCCTTCCCTGAAGCTTCGGAGGACGAAGGAGGTAAACATAGTACCCGTTGTCAGCAATATAATATGAGAGTAACTATAATCTTCTTATTTGTTTTTATGTTTGCCTGTACCGGCGATAGGAATAAACCATCCGGGGAACATAACAAACCATCCGGACCATTGCCACATATTATTGATCTGGAAAAGGGGCTTGAGAATAATGGGGCTGTTTTTAAACTTAGTGATATAGCTGACAGCATAAAGTTTGTCAGACTGGAAAAAACAGAGGAGTCACTATTTAGGATAATTAGAGATGTGGAGGTGCACGGGGATAACATGTTTTTCCTTTCATTTTACGGACAAAAGAAATCTTATATATACAGATATAACCTGAATGGGGAGTTTATCAATTCAATCGGAAAAGTAGGCCGGGGTCCGGCTGAGTATCGTGCTTGTGATTATGCAATAGATTATGACAGAAGTGAAATTCTGGTGTTAGACTGGATTAAAACTAAGAAAATATTGATTTATGATTATAAGGGTATTTTCAAGGGTGAACACAAATTAGGCAGGGCAGGTAATTCTTATAACATTACAGCAATACCCGGTTCAAGAATTGTAATTTATAATAATTTCAAAGCACCAAGGAGTGATCATAAAGAAGGATCCGCTATTTATGAATTATTTGATTCAACAGGCACACGGCTGTCTGTAGTTCTTAATCCAATACTCAGGATACCGTTTGATTCAAAATTTGATGACTGGCTTGAACTTAATTATGACCATGAGAATGATGGCGCTTACCGGAGCGGGGATGAAGCATATCTTTATTCACGCTGGGGAGATACTATATATTATACAGTTGGTGATGAAATAAAGCCTGCATTTATATTGAATAAAGGTAAATACTCTGCTCCGTTGATTGAAAGATACGGAACTACATATAAAGATGACAAACCCTATCTTGGAGAGTATATGGCCGTAGGTGTTTTTATAACAAAAAGGCATGTCTACCTTGAACAGAACTTAAAGGAGATGAAGGTTGTTTTTGAGTATGACAGGGTGTCAGGGGAAGTCAGAAGCTCCCAGGTCGAATCCAGTGGCCGGCACCGGGTTGGTTATCTGGAGTATGAAGAGTCACCATGGTTTATTGATGATTTAAGTGGCAGTGGCGCGGGTATTCGTGTGAATAACAGGACAGGCAGAGACGGTTCAATTCTGGCATTAGATTATAATTTAGATTACTTTAAGGATCAGTTCGGAATAGATGGTGTTAAAGAAGGTGTTGATTATGAACCTGAGATGCTGAAAGCCAGGATGAACCTGTTAAACAGCCTGCAGGAAGATGATAATCCTATAGTGGTACTGGTATACCTGAAAGATGAACTGAAGTTTGAGTTTTAGGCAAAACAATATATATGGCAGAAAAACAAATAGTTCAGCCCAGATGAATACCCAATAATAAAAAATGAAGAATAGCCTTATTACTCCAGTAATTCTCCTGTTGGTATGCTGCACAAACTGTAAAAATCCGGATGAAGCAACAGATATATCCTCAAAAGAAATTGTTTTTGAAAACTCAGGAACCTGGAAAAATATTGAGACCGAATATTACGGACAAAAAAACCTGTTGAAAAACCCCGGACAACTGGCTTTGCTTGGAGATAAAATTATTATTAGCGAACCCCAGTGTGATACCCTGTTTAAACTTATCAGCATATATGATCCTTCGATGCATTATTCATTAGGAACAAAAGGACGAGGACCCGGAGAGTTTCTTTCCCCAACCCTGAGAAGGTCGCGGCTTCAGGAAGACTCTGATTCAACATTCCAACTCTTTGACCCATTTAAAAAAATTCTGTACAGGTTTCAGTGGAAAGATGCTTATTATACAGGTAAACCTGAAATTACTTCCAGGGTATATGCACCCGCATCCATGCAGATCGTCACAAACCTGATTCAGGTTGGTGATTCGTCCTTCATCGGTACATCGACCGGGATTCAAAACGTTTTTTTCAGCTGGGACCTGAAAAATGACTCCGCTGTACTCTGCGGAGAGTCCGATTTTGTTAAGCCCCCGGGAAATTTTCCTGAAACATTTATCCCCTATTTGTTCACCTCATCTTTAACGACAAATAAAGAAAACGGAAGAACAGCGCTTGCATATTACCTTTACGATATACTTGATATCTACGATAATCAGGGCGAGCTGATCCGCAGGATCAAAGGGTCTGCTAATATTGACTTCCCTGAAATAAAAGCCGGCTCCGGCTCCTTTTCATCAGATAAAGCTACATTGTATTATGATGATATATATTCAACTGATAATTATATTTATTCATTATACTACGGGTTTACTGAATCAAGCCTTGAGGATCCGGAGAAAAGAAATGAGTTATATTCAAAAGTTATAGTCTATAGTTGGGAGGGAGACATTGTAGACAGATATAAAATAGATGGAATAGTAACATCAATTTGTGTTGCCGGAGATTCCCTGCTATATGGATTAAGACCTCTCGATTATATGAATCCCTTATTTAAAGCTCAAATACAACTTATATCCAGGTAAAATGACTATGACAAGACTTTCTTTCAGACTGCTCCAGTTTGTATTTATACTCTCTGCTACAAATCAGGCATTTTGTCAGGAACTGAATCTGAATAACCGGAACCCTGTGATAAAGGATTCCGGTTCTGAAAATGTAATACCTTACTGCCAGTTATGGGCTTTCTCGGATGATACGATAAATATTTATATATCAGATAAGGATGGCCTGTTCAGCTTTGACTCCGGTGGCCGTAAAAGCTACTCATCTGTCTGGATTTGCAGGTCCGGTTATGAGACGAAAATAATTTCAAGTCAGAAGGAAATGGCAGAAGATGATTTTTTTCTTGCCGCGACATCATCCGGCAAGAAAATAACAGTTTCAGGAAATTCGTCCACGAAAGTATCATCAATAGTTTCATTACTCCCGCAATATACAGGCCTTGTTAAATTACCCGGAGTTAAAGATGATTTCATTATCGAATATATCTCAGTATTTACCGGTAGGAAGTATGAAGAAGGACAGCAGCTTGAAAATCAATTACCCTTTAAATTGCTTTTACTGAAACCGGACGGTAAGGGAAATCCGGGAGCCGCTCTTTTCAATAAAACCATTATCGTTTTCCCAAATGCAATTGAGGCCTCATGGATAAGGTTTGATATAAGTCCGTTTCGTATCAGGATACCTTATGAGGGGGTCTTTGCCGGCCTGGAGTGCATGGCTCCCGGGTATTATGATGATTATAAAAACAACAATCCTTCATCTCAGAGGAGTGTTTTTCTTGGCTCGGGAAGACCGGGCTTGTTCAGTAATAATAATTTTGAATGCTGGATGCACATGCCCTGGTTTGAAGAATGGAAAATACTTGACAGAAAGAATTATCATTTTATGATTAACGCAGGAATAAGCAAGGCTGAGTGATGAGGATAAAGAGCCCTCTTTCGCTGAAGCTTCGGAGGTCGGAAGAGGGGGGGCTGCCATACAAAGAGATGCTGGGCGAATAATTGCCCAATGGCACTAATTAAAGATAAAGGTGAATCGCAGTCCGGCCGACCTGAAATTAAGGTCCTCGAAACCGGCAAACACACCAACCTTACCTACCAGGAAAACCTCGCTCAGGCTGTAGCCCAGCTCGTAATAATTGGCTGTATGTGGACTGTAAAGGTAGGCCAGGCTCAGGTTCTCCCTCATAAGACTGTTGCTCAGAAAAGGCAGGAGTTTTATCAGCAGGTAAGGAGTGGTGTACCTCAGGTGTGCTTCTATATAATATTCAGGTGTGGCCAGTGAATAATAATCCCGTAGCATAAACACATCCTGGTGGTTGCGTATCAGGAAGGGCAGGGACTGGGTGTTGAAATGGTTGAAATCCTGGAACTGCAGCCTGTTATTATTTATAAATCCCCCTGCTCTCAGTCGCCACGAATACTCGCTGAAAGCGCCGATGGACTCTGATTTGTTGGCTTCAAACTGTATATGGTCGTAATGCTCCGTTACATTGTCAGTGCTAATATTAATGCCATGGTCATAATATATCTTAAAAGTGGGGTAGTCGGAGCCGGCAGCTGATTTTTTGCCATTACTGATCCTGTACCTCTGCCGGGGGATATATGATATTACGGCAGAGAACTGGTGGTGCAGATGATCGGTAAGCAGGTATTCAGCTTCTGTATCACCGGGCGCACCGGTGTATCCGTTAAGCGGTATATTGGCCGAATAGTCTTCGTCCCTTCTGAAGAATGAATAACTGGTATTATTATCCAGCAGCCTGCGGTCATCATAAGCATACCTCCACTCTACATAAAAGCCGTTAAAATATTCCTGTCGCTGACTCAGGGTGATATAGCGGCTTTCATATAACCTCAGGTAGTTATCTTTAAAAAGCAGTGATGTGGCCATATTAATAAAGGGGCTGATGCCTGCTGAATTTGTAAAATCCCTGCTGCCCATGCCCATCCAGAATACGATGCGCGACTGCTTCATATGGTTATAGGTAATAAGGCCGCTGGCCCTCCAGTTGATGTTTTCCCTGGCAAAATCCCATCCTGCCTCAGGGCTCAGTGAAAGGGTCATCCCTGAATCCCAAATATGGTAGAAATTAAAGTCAATCCCGTATTTAAAGCCGTCCACAGCATTGAAACCCAGCCGGCCCGGATCTACCAGTCCCCCTGTTCTGAACCTGCTCTTCCTGTTTTTGCTGTAGAATGTCTTGCCAAAGATTATACCGTTTACGACAGTGCCCAGTTTGCTTTTACTTTTAGCTGTTCCGGTGCTGTCAGTGTATGCAGATGATTCCTTAAGCCCGGCTTCCACCTTAAGACTGTCACTTACCCTTATACTTTTTTTCTCCTCTTCGGAAAGGGGTATGGGTCTCACTTCCGACCAGTAGTCCTGGCTTTTCCTGTTTGCATCTTCCACAACCTTATGGCTGGTTGTTTTTTTTATCTCCAGGTCATCCTCGCCGGGATCCGCTTTTTCAGCTTCTTTCTCCATTAGCCTTGAAAGCCTGGCCATGTCCCTGTTGCTGAGCTCTTCTTTCTCCAGTATCTCTTCTATCTTTTGCTGTGCTTTTGATTCTTCACGTTGCTCTTCCAGCATATCCTGTTCAGCCGTTACTCCCGGGTTCAGTACCTCGGGCTTTGCCAGGTCGGTGTTGGGTTCCACGGTGTTATAGGTTACCGAGCTGCCATATGTTCCGTCGGCATCAACACCCATAATAGTAATCTTAACATCGAAGTTATGACTTACAGGCATCCATATATCATCCTCTACGGGAGTATATACCTGCCTGATATTAATTGAGCCTGCCAGGTTATCATTTGTCAGGTCAAGGCTGTGCAGGCACCACAGGTCTTCAATGATATAAATGGTGCCTTCAAAAACCTGCTGGCTTTTTCTTTTTGGTATAACATTTATCTTGTTCACTATAAATGGTCCCTGTACCGTTGATCCTTCATAGCTGTATTTATAATGGGACATTGCATTGGGCGCGAGGGGACTAATAGCAATATCAGCCAGCACCGGCTGGTAGAAGCTTGCCCTTACCACGTCCATAGGCGAGATATCAGACTGCTGGGTATCAGGAAAGGTGCTTTGCTGTGCTATAACTGTCTGTTTATAGGTTTCCGGGGCATCATATTCAATTTTGTTTACTGACTCAATAAGGTAGCTCTCGCCTTCCCTGATGTCAATATCCTCAGCATTGATATTTCTTTTCACCAGCCTGGGTATCTTATTCACCACCACGCTGCCTTTTATATATACATCGGCCTCATAATGGCTTACCCTGTTTAGGTAATAGGGTGCCAGCCCTATTGCTTTCCTCATAATGCCATATGCCGGATCTTCGCCTGTGGCCGTAACCCTCACCTCAGGTATCTGGTAATACTGTATACCAA
>JBKHBA010000029.1:0-15181 GCA_046542595.1 Bacteroidales bacterium
GTGATAGGTCCAAATGCAGATAATTTCGAGGCCCTGACAGGCAATTATAACGGAATACCGGAAGACCCTGTTACAGTGCTTGAGGGTATTGTTAACAAGACTGGCAAAACAAGGGATATAGTTTATTCAGAAGGCAGCACACTGGCGGCCGGACTCAGTAACCTGGTTCCCGTTCCGCCGGAATATCTTTTCACGGATGATGGTGTGCATGGTGCTTATGCAGAGTATTATGATAATATTGATATGGAAGGCAAGCCGGTTTTTACACGTATTGATGATAATATAGATTTTTACTGGGAAACATACAGTCCTCATAAAGACATACCTGATGATAATTTTTCCGTCAGGTGGACATGCCGGCTGAAACCCCCTGTCAGCGGTATATACAGCCTTGGCGGCTGGGGATCATCAAACTATGAGATCTATATTGACGGGGAAGAGTTTCTCAGCTACAGAAATGAACATCATGCTTTCCATCGTGAAAAGGAGATCAGGCTGGAGAAGGACACCGAATACGGGGTGGAGATTATATACCGTAATTATGCCGGTGATGCTGATATGAGATTCCTCTGGTCCGTACCGCAGGAAGATATGACCGGAGAGGCTGTCAGGATGGCTGAGTCAGCAGATATTGTATTGCTTGTCCTTGGCCTTTCACAAAGGCTTGAGGGAGAAGAGATGCCGCTGGAGATCGATGGTTTCAGCGGAGGAGACCGCACCCACCTGCGCCTGCCTGAAGTGCAGAGGGAGCTGTTCCGGGAGCTGGAGCAGACAGGTAAGCCCCTTGTTGTTGTGCTGATGAATGGCAGTGCCCTTGCTGTTAATGAGATAAACGAAAAGGCCGATGCCATTCTGCTGGCCGGGTATCCCGGACAGGAAGGCGGCAATGCGGTGGCCGATGTGCTGTTTGGCGATTATAACCCTGCCGGCAGGCTGCCGGTCACATGGTACAAATCGGTTGATCAGCTTCCTCCTTTTGAAGATTATGATATGGAAGGACGTACATACCGCTACTTTGGTGGTGAGCCGCTATATCCTTTCGGATATGGCCTGAGCTATACACGTTTTGAGTACGACGGCCTGGAGGTGCCCCGCAGGGCGGCTGCAGGGGAAACTGTCAGGGTAAGTGTCAACGTCAGGAATTCAGGACAGGTTGCCGGGGAGGAGGTTGTGCAGCTGTATCTGAAAGATGAGGAAGGCACAACCAGGCGACCCCTGCATGAACTCAAGAGGTTCAGGAGGATAAGCCTTGAACCCGGACAGTCTGAGAAGCTGACCTTTGAACTTAAGAAGGATGATTTCTCGATGATCAATATGGATGGCAGGAGGGTGGTTGAACCCGGACGCTTCACGGTGTTTGTCGGAGGCAGGCAGCCCGGATACATTCCGCATGATTATGCCGGGTCAACCGGACCGGTATCAGCTGATATTATTGTTAAATAATTTAGAATCATTATAAATTATTCTATTAAAATATTAGGCATTAGTGTTATGAGAATTGGCTGTTAATATTTTAACATAACTATTTTGATTAAGAAATTAATCTTCTATAAGTTTATGCCAGTTTTGAGTGAAATAATATAAAAAAAGGTGTAAATTAAACACTTAAAATGAGTAAGAAGAATAGTAATTAAGTACAATGGGCAGAATATTAAACATAAAGTAGTAAAAGTAACTCCAGGATTTATCCTGCCATTTTTTAATTCAAAAAGTGTAAACATAACACCTAAAAACAGCAATAATCGAAATGTAACATTGCTGCAGAAATAATTCGAAATAAGTGAGCGTGCAATTTATAAAAACAGTAAAGAATTAAATGTAAAGTGTAAAATATACACGCAACATGCTATAATTAACTAATATAAATTTATTAATATGAGAAAATTCTTAAAAAGTACAGGGAGTAAGCTGTTTGGAAAACAGACCCTTCTTATGGTTTTTATGCTGATGATCTGTGGTGTGCTGTCAGTGCATGCACAGCAGAGGACCATTACCGGTACAGTAAACGATGAGAACGGAGAACCTGTCGCAGGTGCTACTGTTCTTGTTGAGGGAACATACAGAGGAGTGAGTACTGATGCTGATGGCAACTTTGAGATTGGGGTAAATCCTGAGGATGAATACCTTGAGATTTCATTTGTGGGCATGAAAGATCTGCGCCTCGAGATAGGTGAGGCCTCAGAGTATGATGTTGAACTGGAGTATGACGTTACGGGACTCGATGAAGTTGTTGTCGTTGGATATGGAACACAGAAGAAAGGAGATATAACAAGTTCCATTTCCTCTGTGAAAACAGATGATTTCGTTAAGGGATCGGTTGTGGATGCTGCACAGCTCGTCCAGGGCAAAGTAGCAGGTCTGGCAGTTGTAATGCCCAGTGGTGATCCTACATCAGGATCGCAGATCATGCTGAGAGGAACAAGTTCTCTTAAAGGAGGTTCATCACCGTTGGTGCTTATTAACGGTGTACCCGGAAATCTTGGTACCGTAGCTCCTGAGGATATTGAATCCATAGATGTCCTGAAGGACGGATCAGCAGCTGCTATTTACGGAACACGCGGAACAAATGGTGTGGTTATCATCACCACTAAGAGCAGCGAGTATGAAACTGTCCCGGAGATAGAATATTCGGGCTATACATCTGTATCTGATATTACAAATAACAGGAAGGCCGATTTTATGGATGCCGCGGACCTGAGGCAGAGATGGGATGAAGGTTATGAATTTAACGGTGCAAACCGTGAGGATTTCGGTGAAACGACTGATTGGCTCGGCCTGATTACACGCAAAGGTTTTACACAATCACATAACCTTAGTGTAAGGGGCGGAAGCAAGACAAGCAATTATGTTGCTTCAGTGAATTACAGGGATCAGCAGGGTACATTTGTTGGTACCAATAATAATACCGTTACAGGCCGGCTCGATCTTAATCATCTTATGTTTGATGGTAAGTTGAAAGTAAACCTTTCAACCATTATGAGTGAGCAGAAGTTTGATGCCAACGGGGATGGCTACGGCTTTAATTCGATAGCCTACCGGCATGCACTTATCAGGAACCCGACAGAACCTGTTTATGATCCGGGCGATGCCAAGTGGTTCGAAAGGAATGTTTATGTATATGATAATCCCGTTGCTTATATTGAAGAGACTATAGGCCAGAATCTTTACCGTAATATCAGACTGACAGGAAGTGTTATATATTCACCATTGCCGGGTCTTGACATTAAAGGTATGTATACAAAAAGAGGTAATTCCGAGATAAGGGGATATTACCAGACAAAAGATCATGTATCCACTACCAAGCTGGGAAGGAACGGCTATGCTTCAAGGGGAACAGGCAACTATATGAGTGATCTCGGGGAGGTTACAGTAACCTATAATAAAAGCTTTGGTGAACACCGTATCAATGCCCTGGCAGGATACAGCCATGAAAGTGAGACCAACGAGGGTTTCTATATGCAGAACTGGGACTTCCCAACAGATGCCTTTACATATAATAATATGGGAACAGGTTTTGCGCTGACAAGGGGCGAGGCACCTCATTCAAGCCATAAGTCAATGGAAAAACTGATAGGTTTTTTCACCAGGGTAAGCTATAACTATGCTGATAAGTATATGGCTATGCTAAGCATGAGGCGTGAAGGTTCATCCAAATTCGGTAAGGATAATAAATGGGGTAATTTCCCTGGTATATCCCTGGGATGGAATATAGACAATGAGCCCTTTATGGAGAATGTGCTTCTTATTGAAAATCTTAAGCTGAGGGCCGGATTCGGTATAACAGGTATTAATATTCTGGGCCCTTACCAGTCATTAAGCAGTCTTGACTATTCGTCCGGTAATGCTATGCTTTATAACGGATCATGGGTGTACGGACTCACACCTGTGAGGAATCCTAATCCAAACCTGAAATGGGAAAGGAAGGAAGAGTTTAATGTAGGACTTGACTTTTCACTTGCAGGCGGAAGGATAGGTGGAGCCATAGATGCTTATTCAAGGTTTACAAAGGATATGCTCTGGGATTATTCCGTACCTGTGCCTCCATACCTCTATGGTACAATTACCGCTAATGTTGGTGAAATACAGAATACAGGCCTTGAAGTATTATTGAATCTTATCCCGGTACAGACAGCCAACCTTGAATGGAGGGCAGATTTGACCTACTCAACCAATAAAAACAAACTCGTATCACTTAATAACGAGCAGTTTCAGACAACCAATGATTATTTTTATGCCGGATATACCGGGGAGCCTATACAGACCGTCACCCACAGGGTTGATATAGGAGGTCCTATCGGTAACTTCTGGGGACTGAAAGTTGTTGATATAGACGATGACGGAATATGGGTAGTTGAAACTCCTGATGGTGAGCAGATATCTGCTCTTGATGCTTCAGATGCCGATAAGCAGGTTCTTGGAAACGGACTCCCAAAACATTATCTGAGCTTTAACAATACATTGAACTATAAGGGATTTGACCTTAATGTCAATATGAGAGGTGCATTTGGGTTCCAGATACTGAACTTCCAGAGAATGTACTATGAGAACCCGACCATAAATTATAACACCCTGAATTCAGCTTTCGATGAAGTATACGGGAAAGCTGTACTTCAGGATGTCCAGAGATTTGTGAGCCATTATGTTGAAAACGGTGATTATTTGAAGGTGGACAATGTTACACTGGGTTATACATTTGATATGAATAATGTTGAAGCTGTAAAACAACTGAGGGTATATGCTTCCGGAAGAAATCTTGCTACCATTACAGGATATAAGGGAATGGATCCCGAAGTGAATATTAGAGGATTAAGCCCCGGAAATGACAGCAGGGATAAATATCCAACTGTGACAAGCTATACATTTGGTGTTAATCTGACCTTTTAATTAAAAAAAAATGATAAAAATGAAATTAATCAGATACTTCATAAGTACAATGATCCTCTCAGGGCTGATAATTTTCAGCGGCTGTACGGATCTGAACGAGATCGTTTATGATGAGGTCACGGAAGACAGTTTTGATCCTACGACCGATGACCTGGCAGCACTCATAGCAACAGGCTATGCACCCTTAAGGTATATTATGGGGTGGCAGGGACTTTTTGATCTTCAGGAAGAACCCGCTGATGTTATGATCACCCCCACACGTCCCAATGGCTGGGATGACGGGGGAACATATAAAAGAATGCACTGGCATAAATGGAATGCCCAGCAATGGCAGCCGCGTAATACATGGATAACATGTTATAACGGTATTAATAAAGTGAACCTGGTGATGAAGCAGATCAATGAGGGACTGGTCCCGGTTGATGAAGAACTGAAACCCGGATTCCTGGCTGAACTGAGGGCTCTCCGTGCCTTATGGTACTCAATACTCTGTGACACACATGGAAATGTGCCTGTAATAACCTCATTTTCAGAAGAAATTCCTGAGCAGAAAACCAGGACCGAAGTCTTTAACTTTATTATTGATGAATTGACGGATCCTGATGTTATCGATAACTTAAGTGAAGAAGTGTCGCCTGCAACATACGGGCGTATGAATAAGTGGGCAACTTATACACTGCTGGCCAGGATGTATCTCAATGCAGAGGTTTATACCGGAACTGCTCACTGGCAGGATTGTATAGATGCATGCCAGGCTGTGATAGAGAGTACTCAGTATGACCTGGAACCGAATTATAAAAGCAATTTTGTTGTTAATAATGAAGGTTCGGTTGAGATTATCTTTGCCGTTCCCTATGATAATATATATGCAAAACAGTGGAACCAGCATATGAAAACACTTGCTTCACAGAGCAGGGAAGTTTTTGATATGGAGGCAACACCATGGGGAGGCAGTGCAGCTAATCCACAGTTTATAGACACCTATCATCCTGAGGACAAGCGGCTGACAGACACCTGGCTGATGGGCCAGCAGTATACTCCTTCAGGAGACTCGGTATATATTAATAAACCTGATAAACCTCTGAAGTTTACGAAAGAGCTGCCGAGTCTTTACTCGACAGAGGAATATCATGGCTACAGGAATGGTAAATATGAGATCGAGATAGGCTGCAAGGCATCCATGTCTAATGATTTCCCCTATTTCCGCTATGCAGACATACTTCTGATGAAAGCAGAATGCCTGATGAGGCTGGGCAGTGAAGATGAAGCAGCCGACCTGGTAACACTGGTAAGAAGCAGGAACTTTGAAGATCCGGCTGATGCTGAAGTAACAGGAGCAGAACTGCTTGAAGATACCAGTTTTGAGAAAGGAACAATTGACGAGGATGGTAATATTGATGAGCCCGGATTGCAGACACCATTGCAGTACGGAAGGTTCCTTGATGAACTGGGATGGGAATTTGCATGTGAGGCACGCAGAAGGACAGACCTTATACGATTTGGCAAATTCACAAAGTATAACTGGTTTAACCACGTGCCGCAAGGTGACCATACAGTACTTTTCATAATTGGTGAGCAGGAACTCAATACCAATCCAAATCTTGAACAGAATCCGGGATATTAGGTAACTGACTCTTGAGGGTTAATTTTTAGGATAGGTTAGTTTTTTGGGTGATTTGAACCGGGAGGATTTTTTCCTCCCGGTTTTTTTTCGGTACTGTGTGATAGGAACAGGATGTGATAGGAGCAGGACGTGAGACCTGTTAATGTTTAATACCCGGATTAAAAAAAGGCACCAGATGCCGGTGAAATCAAACCTTTTATCAAAGCGGCTGTTATATGAATAAACATTAATATATAACGGACATGAAAAGAATAACAGTTCTGATAATATTTGCATCCATCCTTGCAGGCCAGCTAAAAGCTCAGAAAAGTTTTTATGACTTTAAAGTTGAAACCATATCCGGAGAAGATTATAATCTTGCCTCCCTGAAAGGTAAAAAAGTAATGGTGGTGAATACGGCTTCAAAATGCGGTCTCACACCGCAGTATGAACAACTCCAGGAATTATGGGAGCAGTATGGCGGCGATGACTTTGTGATTATAGGATTTCCGGCCAATAACTTTTTAAACCAGGAGCCCGGGTCAGATGAGGAAATCGAGGAGTTCTGCACTGTTAATTATGGAGTCAGCTTCCCTATGATGTCCAAAATATCGGTAAAAGGTGATGATATGCACCCTCTGTACCGCTGGCTTACAGGTAAAGATATGAACGGCGTGGAAGATTCACAGGTACAGTGGAACTTTCAGAAATACCTTATTGATGAAAGCGGCAGGCTGGTAAGAGTGGTAAAGCCAAAGGTCAGGCCTGACGATCCGGAGATCCTGGAATGGCTGAATGGCTGAATGACTGAATTGCACCAGCGCATTAACTCCGCTGGGCTCTTTTAACTCAACTTATCACAAGCAATACATATTTAGAATCGTTATAAATAAGTTAATAAACTATTTGTTTTTAGCTTTTTTTAATCGTTGTATTGAGGAAAAATCCTACCTTGATGGCATATTGATAAGTGTAAATAATACAATTAACAGATTTTCAGGGAAGTGGGTTAGAATAAGTAATTGTATTATACTTTTGGCAAATTAGTTTCGAGTTACTTTTTAATTCTTTGAATTTACAAAGAACCCTGGTAAATAAAAAAAATTGCCCTTTATAAGTGTAGAAAATACAATAAATATCATCATATATTTTAAACGTAAAATTTACTGCATTGGAATTAAAAGAGAGTAACTAATATTAACTAATTAATCCATAAATGTTTAACATATTTCAAACCTAAACCTATTATTATGAAATCCGAATTTTTTAAACGATTTAGGATTCTGTTACTGGTATTATTGTGTTTGCCTGGCGTTCTTTACGCTCAGGAGAGGGAGATAACCGGTACGGTAACAGATGAACGGGGGGTTACTTTGCCGGGTGTAACGGTAAAAGTTGAAGGTACCACAAGAGGAACATCCACAGATATGGATGGTATATACAGCATTTTAGCCTCAAGGGGTGAAAAGCTGGTGTTTTCTTTTATTGGGATGGAACCGGATACTGTTACTGTCGCAGACCAGACAGTAATAGACGTTTCCCTTTCTGCTGCCCTGGAACAACTTGATGAAGTGGTTGTGGTTGGTTACGGCGTACAGAAGAAAGAGACGGTTGCAGGAGCAGTGTCGCAGGTTAGTGGTGATAAGCTCATGGATGTAAAAGTGGGGGGTAGTATCGAGAGCTCACTGCAGGGTAACCTGCCCGGACTGGTTGTTATTATGCAGGACCCGACCCCCGGTGAAGAGGCAAACTCAATAACCATGCAGGTAAGGGGTGGAGCCTCAATGGGTAATAACAGCCCCCTGATACTGGTTGACGGGGTTGAAAGATCGTTCTCAAACCTTGATCCAAATGAGATTGCGTCCATTTCTGTTCTAAAGGATGCATCAGCCACCGCTGTTTATGGTGTAAAAGGTGCTAACGGAGTTATCCTGGTGAATACCAAGCGTGGACGCAAGGGAGCTGTCCAGCTTGATTTTTCCACTACTACATCAGTAAAGAGCCCCACAAGGCTTCCTGAGTATATGAATGCTTATGAGACGCTTAAACTCAGGAATGAAGCATACAAAAATGACGGTATGTGGGACAGGCTTATATCCGACGAGGCCCTGGAGCATTACAGGTTACAGGATGCCCCGTACCTGTATCCTGATTTTGACTGGATGGACTTTTACTTTGGTTCGGCAGTTGACCAGAATTATAACCTCAATGCCAGGGGTGGTAATGATTTTGTTCAGTATTTTGTCTCGGTTGGATACCTGACTGAGGGTGATGTTTTTAAGGTGGGTGATGTATTTCCCTACGATTATGACCGTCGGAATGCTCACTACTGGCATAACCGTTATACATTCAGGAATAACCTCGACTTTAATCTTACCAAAACCACTGAGCTGGCTGTTAACATGGGTGGATACCTGAAAGTGTGGAACAAGCCGGAGGACTATTATACACAGGAAACATGGTTTGAATCAGTTACCAGTATGCCTTACTATCCGGCGGAGGCTGTTGAGAAGTATCCTGATAACGTGATCCCTTACGACCAGGATGGTATAAGACCGTTTATCAATCCGGAGCAGGGCCAGGTAAGGCTTATGTGGTTGGGAGGCCGTGGTTTTCACAGGATGAAGAGCAATGAGGTTACAACTGATATAGACCTTAAACAGAAGCTGGATTTTATAACCGAGGGACTTTCAGCATCGGCAGGGTATTCCTATACCGGTAATGTCCGCTATCGCCAGGTTTTTTTCCTTAGCGATTATATGGCCTATAACCTTGATCCGGCAGACAGTACATGGACACGTTACGATTTTAACGGTAATGTTAATTTCGATAAGCCGCAGCCTAAGCTGGATGTTTCTGGCCAGGAATCCCTGCAGGGAACTTTCAGAAGCCATTACTATAATGCCCAGCTTAATTATGACAGGTCTTTCGGAGTGCATAATGTAACTGCTATAGGGCTGTTCAGCAGAAGGCAGTCACAGTCAGGATCAAGCTTCCCGCGGTATGAAGAGAACTGGGTGGGAAGGGCAACCTATAATTATGATGAAAAGTATCTCTTCGAAGCCAGTGTTGCCCATACGGGTTCAGAAAAATTTGCACCCGGATTGAGGTTTGGTACCTTCCCGGCTTTCTCTGTGGGATGGGTGATATCCGAGGAAGATTTTTTCAGGCAGGCCGCTTCATGGGTTAATTACCTTAAATTAAGAGCATCATGGGGTAAAGTCGGAAGCGATGCCGGTATAGCAAGGTGGCTTTATCAATCAGAATTTACAAATGTCGGTGGTTCACAGGGTTTTGGTTATCCTATGAACTATTATCCGTGGATCAGTGAGGGAGCCATCCCTGTTACGGATGCTACCTGGGAGGAAGCCATCAAGCGTAATATAGGTTTTGAATCCGGTTTCTTCAGAAATTTAATCACACTTAATGTAGACCTGTATAATGAATCACGGGTAGGGATATTGCAATCGCGTCGGTCAGTGCCCTCGTGGGTTGGTGTATCCTCTATAATGGGTAACCTGGGAGAAACAAAGGCACATGGTATTGAGATTGATCTCGGTGTAAACAAAACATTTGCGAACGGAATGTTTTTCCGTCTTCACGGAATACTCAGTGCAAATGAGAGCAGGGTAGTCTCCTATGATGAGTCTCCGACTGTCCCGGAGAACCTTAAGGCTGAAGGAAAACCTGTAGGGCTGGCCCAGAGGATGAATTACTATACCCCTACCATGGGCATACAGACTACCGGCTTTTACCAGAATTTTGACGAATTGTTTATATATCCGCTTGCCAGCGGTCCCCAGCCTATTGTAGGAGATTTCAGATATCTGGATTATAATGGCGACGGTACGGTAAACAGTCAGGACAGGGTTGTTTCAACACATCCATTTGTGCCTGAGGTAACATGGAGCGGAAGCGTTGAGGTAGGTTATAAGAGCCTGTCCCTGAGGGCCGACCTTTATGGCATCAGCTCTGCGCAGTTCCCGATGAGACAGGGTGGTATGTTCTACCTCTATCCGTTTACCCAGAATAAGGACAACGCATACGAATTGCACGCTGATCACTGGACTCCTGATAACAGGGATCCATTATACCCGGCAGTTCACGCACTTGCTACAAACCAGTATAATTACCAGATAAACAGTTTCAGTATACTGGAAGCAAGATATACCAGGTTAAGAAACCTTTCACTTAATTATCAGCTTAATGATAATAATGTACTGAAGACAATCGGGGCACAGTCCGCAACTTTCACGGTCACCGGTTCCAACCTCTTTACGTGGACACCTTTCTTTTTGGGAGGTGATCCGGAAGGTTTCAACATGGGAGTTGACTTCGGTGCTTATCCAATGATGAAGCGCTTTAACTTTGAGATAAGAGTTACCTTCTAATCAGAAAAATATAATATGATGAAAAAGATAATATACCTATTAATAATAACATCTGCCTTTATATTCCAGGGATGTGAGGAATATCTTGACAAGGTGCCGGATTCGAGCGGAATGACAGAAGAAGATGTTTTTACAAACTACCTTAATTTCAGGAAGTTTGAAGACAGGATGTATAAGGACATGGTTGATCCGCTCAACCAGTTCGATTATACACAGATAGCAGCACTTTGTGATGAAGGGTATAACACTTCTGACTGGGAAACCATGCCTATTGCACAGGCAGGAGACTGGCTGAGGTCATACAACACAGGGCAGGCACTGCAGTTTTACGGTGTTTGGGATGCATGGGAGAGTATCCGGATCGCAAACCTGTCGCTTGAAAATATGCATATGCTGGAAGGTAATGCTACACAGGAGCAAATTAATGAGCTGAAGGGACAGGCACACTTTATGAGAGCATGGTATTACTATGAATTCCTGATCCGCCAGGGCGGTATGCCATATCTTACCAGGGCGCTGAAAGGAACTGATAATTTTGCCCTTCCGCGCTTGTCCTATCATGAGACAGCCCTGAAGATAGTTGCAGATTGTGATACAGCAGCATCGCTGCTGCCCGTAGAGTGGGATAAGTCTCATATCGGAAGACCGAGCCGTGGTGCTGCTATGGCTCTTAAAGCATCTACCCTGATGTTCGATGCCAGTCCTACCAATAATCCTTCAAATGATGTATCAAGATGGGAAGCAACAGCAGAAGCAGCATGGGATGTTATTGAGATGGCTCAGAATACCGGCAGATATGAGCTGGTTGAGTCACAGGGAACCGACCGGGTCAGATATATGACACCTGGCGGAGAGCAAACAATAACCTATCCCAGCGGCTATGACAGTATCTTCATGTATACACCTTATAATGATGAAATTATCTGGGAGTTTTATGAGAGGGTAAACAACGGGGGCACACATAACCCCTTCACGGTAGCAAGCCTCTCATCACCCAGTATAATTCAGGGCTTCAGTCCTTCACAGAATATTGTGGATATGTATGAAACTGAAAACGGTCTTGCAATTGAAGATGATCCTGATTTTGACAGCCAGGATCCCTGGGTGGACAGAGATCCCAGGTTTTACCATTCCATACTTTTCAACCAGGAAAGATGGACCAGCAAGACCGACCTTTACCTTGAATTATGGGAGGGAGGCAGTGAGAGACAGAGTGAACCACACTACAGTAAAACCGGATACCTGGCCCGCAAATTCTGGGGTAAAAATGTTGACTCATGGTCAGGTGCTCCCGCACCTTTTACACACAGCATTTATTTCAGGCTTGCTGAGATGTATCTGATATATGCAGAGGCAGCAAATGAGATTGGAGGTCCGGACCATACAGTTACAGGTGCTTCCCTGTCTGCTGTAGATGCCGTTGATGTTGTTCGTGCAAGGGTTAATATGCCCGGTGTTCATAGCAGTTATCTTGCAAGCAAGGAAAGCTTCAGGGAAAGAATAAAGAACGAAAGGGCTGTTGAACTTTATCTTGAAGGAAAGAGATTCTTTGACCTTTCAAGATGGGGTGATGCACATAAAATGGAGCATAGAGAGATCTATGGTGTTAACCTGACGGAAAACCCGGGGGCACCAACCGGTTACGATATAAGCCGGATGGGAGACCCGGTGTTAACTTTAACTTTTGAACAGAAGCATTACAGGTGGCCAATACCGACACAGGATGCACTTATGTTTGAAGAGTTTGAACAAAATCCCGGCTGGTAAGCCTGATCTTATATGAGCATACATAATTGTGCAAAAAATGAAAAAAAAGAGAATTATGAAAAAAACATTTAAATATCTGTTGATTTTCATCACAATCCTTGCATTTCAGGGCTTGGTTAACCTGAACGCACAGGATGTGCCTGCCGTAACAGTTACGGGCCGGGTAGTTGATAAGTCAGGCGAGCCACAACAGGACATTACGCTTAAGTCGTTTAACCTGAGATCCAGTGTTATAACCGGTGCGGACGGAGCCTTCTCCATTGAAGTAAGCACCCGGGAGCCTGACAGGGTTGTTATTTCTGAACCGGGATTCAAACTTCTTGTAATTACGGTGGAACCAGGAACCACTGAGCTTGGAGAACTGGTAATTGAAGAAAAGAAAGTAATTGATCCGGATAAAGAAATATCACTTCCATACACTGAAATGAAGAGCAGCCGTGTACCGGGTGCCGTGAGTGTAATAACAGGTGAGGAACTTGAATCCTACCCCGCAGATAATCTCCTTGAGGCCCTTCAGGGCAGAATACCCGGACTGGTTGTTAACCAGTATGACTTTATGCCCGGACAGGAATCATTCGGTGCCTCCATCAGGGGTGAGGGAGCTACTGTCTATATAGATGGTACCCCTAGAGATATTAGCGGACTGAGTGCGTCGGAAGTGTCAACAGTGGAAGTAATAAAGGATATGAGCGGAAGAGCTGCCCTTGGATTGTCCGGTGCAGGACCGCTGATCTGGATCACCACCAAAGAAGGAGATCAGTTTGACAGGAAGATCTCAGTATCGGCTGAAACCGGACTGCGAACACCCACTGAATTGCCTGAATACCTGGGAGCATATGATTATGCAACCCTTTATAATGAGGCAAGGGTAAATGACGGTCTCAGTGAATATTACTCACAGGAAGAACTTGATGGATACCAGAGTCAGTCAAACCCTGTGCTGTACCCCGATATTGATTATTATGATAAGTATGTTAACAGTACATCCCCCTTCACCAGAGGAAATATTAATTTCCAGGGTGGCGATGACCGGGTGAACTATTTTTCAGGCTTTACCTATTTTAATACGAGGGGACTGGAGTCAATGGGCGAGACTATCAAATCTGACCGTTATAAACTGAGAGGTAATGTTAATATACAGCTTAATGATTTTATTAAACTGGGTATTAACATAGCCGGAGCGTATAATACTTCCCGGTTTCCTAACGTTGGCGGTGGAGCATCTGTGTTTGATATGTTTGATGTCTTTTCAAGATATCCTGCAAATGCACATCCTGAGAGTTTCAATGATAAATTAATTATCAGTGATGATTATCCCACGAATGTTACCAACGAACTGATGTATTCAGGATATGCTGAAGGACAGGTGCTTAATGCACACAATACTGCCAAACTCGACATTGACCTGGGCGGAATAGCTGAAGGCCTCAGTTTTGATGCCAGGGCAACATTCGATATAATGAACAGGATAATACAGAACCAGGGAGGAACAGCCGCACTTTACAGGTTGGAGAATATTGGAGGTTCAGATACGGCGGTTCTTATTGTTCCTGAAGAGAATGATGTGGATATGAGCATAGGCAGCAACTATTTCACCAGGCGTACGGAAGCAATGACCGCACTTAATTATGAAAAAGAGAGCGGCCGGCATTCACTTTTTCTCAATGCAGTTTTTTACATTGGACTGGATGAGATGAGAGTAACATGGTCAGGTTACCAGCCCGGTAAGATGCTTGATTATTCACTGCGTGCAAATTATGATTTTGCAGATAAATATATCCTGCAGGCTGATCTTTCATACTCGGGCAGTATGAGAATGCCTGAAGGCGAGCGCTTCTCACTGTATCCCACTGTTAGTGCAGCCTGGATAGCAAGTAAGGAAGGATTCCTGAGCGAGAGCACAGTTGTTGACTACCTTAAGCTGCATGCCTCTTATGGAATAATGGGTATAGGCAATTACAGTATTTCAGGTTATAACCCCTATTACCTTCATGAAACGTTATGGGGATATGATGGTTCCTGGAGATCCGGTGTGCCGGGCAACTGGGGATCTTATGCCAGTATTTACGAGATGTTGCAGAATGGAACAAGCGATTTTAAATTGCCAAAGAGAAACTATTTTAATGCAGGCGTCCAGGGTCAGTTAATGGATAAAGCCCTGTCTTTTGAACTTAACTACTTCAATGAACGTAACTATGATAAAATCTCTGCCATGCTATATTCAACACCATCACTCATAGGTACTGATTTTCTGCAGGCCGCGAATTATGGTGAAGACATGAGGTACGGTGTTGATGGTATGATTCAGTATTCCGGTGAAGCAGGAGACTTTAGCTACTCGCTGGGTCTGAATGCTATGTACCTCAGGGGTAAACATGTTGTTGTTGACGAGCTGGATTATCCCGAGGAATACAGGACACGAACAGGAAAGGATATTGACCTCTTCTGGATATACAATGCCGAGGGCCTTTACCAGAGCGAAGATGAGATTACAGACAGGGATGTGTCACAGTCATGGGGTACTGCGAAACCCGGA
>JBKHBA010000316.1:0-2732 GCA_046542595.1 Bacteroidales bacterium
AAAGCAACCATTTACCTTTATCAATCGTCTGAATTATAAGAAAGTGCATGTAAAAAAAATGCCTGCGCTTAGCAGCGTATTTTTATTGATTTTGTATATTGTAGCTCAGACAAAGAAAAAATAATTACTTTTGAGGTATTATTTTAAGTATTTTGTCTGATAAATTAAATACCGGAAGTATAACAGTCGAATGGAAATTACGGATGGTTTTGCATTTGTAAGTAAATGTGAGCTTGAATAAATTATTTGGCTTTAACCTGGCTTGAAACAGACCAAAAAAGCTGCTTTATGTTAAAGGAAATGACATATAAACTGGGCAGGTCCATACTAAGGACCCACCCGCCAAGGTGGATAATATTTTCCCTTGACACCTTTATATATGTAGTGGCATTTATTCTTGCCTTCTATATACGCCTGAACTTTGACCTTGATGCTCTTGGGGAATATACTTACCGGATTATCATTCCGGTGTTTATCATCTCACGGGCTGCCGCATACCTGGCCTTCAAACTATATTCCGGACTGATAAGGTATTCAACGGTAAAGGACCTGGAAAGGATTATAGTGGTTAACCTGACGGGTACAGCACTTATCGTGTTATCCAGTGTATCTTACCGTTTTATCACCGGGGGAGATCAGAACCTGATCCCACTGGGTGTAATAATCATTGAATTCCTGCTGTCATCAGTGCTGATGATATCTCTTCGGCTGCTTATTAAAACCCTGTATTTCGAGATCAATAATAATAAGGGAGTAGTTTCCAATGTAGTGATATACGGGGTCGATGACCTTGCCCACCTGACACTGCAGGCCGTGGATAGCAATAAGGAATTTAACAGCAAGGTAGTGGGACTTATCAACTCAAGTGATGACCCGGGCAAGTGCACAGGCAACACACTGGCAGGGGTTAAGATATATTCCGAGGATGATCTGGAGACCCTGAATCGCACAAAGAAGATCAATAAGCTCATTATTGCAAAGGAAGATATAAGTCTGGCCGACAGGGAGAGGCTTATTGAAAAATGCTCAGACCTGCATATAAAAGTACTTACCGTGCCTATAGCGGATAACTGGATAGGCGGTAAAATAAGTGCCAGCCAGATACGTGAGCTTAAGCTGGAAGACCTGCTGGAGCGGCCTGTCATTAACCTGGATAAGACGGCTATAGAAGATGAGATTAACGATAAGGTTGTTCTTGTAACAGGGGCTGCAGGGTCAATAGGCAGTGAGCTGGTACGACAGATATCAGGGTTCAATCCATCGCTTATTGTATTATATGATCAGGCCGAGACACCCCTGCATTCACTGATGCTGGAGCTGGAAGATAACTGCATGGAATGTGAAAAAGAGATTGCCCTGGGTGATATAACCAACGAATACAGGCTGAATTATATCTTCAGCCGGTACCGTCCCGACTTTGTTTTTCATGCCGCCGCATATAAGCATGTGCCAATGCTTGAAGATAACCCCAAGGAGGCTATGCGCACCAATGTCTACGGCACTAAGATACTGGCAGACCTGTCAAAGAAATTCAAGGTGGGTAAATTTGTAATGATATCCACCGATAAGGCGGTGAACCCTACAAGCATCATGGGTGCCTCGAAGAGGATAGCAGAGATGTATATACAGAGCCTGAGCGGACTCAGCAGTAACGGTGGCACTCATTTTATTACTACCAGGTTTGGCAATGTGCTTGGTTCAAACGGTTCGGTGGTTGAACGTTTTAAGCAGCAGATAGAGAAGGGTGAGGCAATAACAGTCACCCATCCTGATGTGGCAAGGTATTTTATGACCATACCCGAGGCGGTGCAGCTGGTACTGGAAGCAAGCGCCATGGGCAGGGGCGGAGAGATATTTGTGTTCGATATGGGAGAGATGGTGAGGATAAAGGATCTGGCAGCCAAGATGATAAGGTTGTCCGGGTTAATACCGGGGGAAGATGTTAAGATCGATTATATAGGACTGAGGCCCGGTGAGAGGCTCTACGAGGAGCTGCTGGCAGAGAAGGAGAACCTTCTGGCCACCTATCATCCCAAGATATTAAGGGCCAGGGTTAATGAGGTAAGTTATAAGGAGCTGCAGGGTAAATTCGATGAGTTATACTCGGTGCTGCACCAGATTGGCAGGAAAGAAGTGGTCAGGTTTATGAAAGATATAGTGCCCGAGTTTAAAAGTATGAATCCGGAATATGCAGAGCCGGATATGATAGCTGAATCACAAAAGGCATAATTTACATTTTATAATTGCCAAATATTGATATTTTTGTATCCGGTAAGCAAAGACAAATAAAAAACATTTCCAATGACGGATAAGGATAACAGTGCCGGCAACAGGACCGGTAATGATGAAATCGATCTCCTGCAGTTATTTAAGAATTTCGGTGATTTTATTGCAAGGATTTTTAAAGGCCTGTTCAACGGCATACTAGCAATTATAATCTTTTCCATCAGGAAATGGCTGTACCTGTTTGTTGCTGTTGCTCTCGGACTGGCCTTCTCATATTTCTATACACAGATGAAGGATGATTTTTATTATTCCGACCTGGTAATGAAATCCAATGCCGTGCAGAACCAGGAGATGATATCCTATATTAACAGGCTTGGTAATCTGACCTCCGAAGCTAATTACCCGGTACTGGCAGCTTCACTGAATATAGCGGAGGAAGAAGCAATGAGTATCGGTAATATCAGTGCATACTGGTTTATCGATAAGAACAGGGACGGTATTGTTGA
>JBKHBA010000030.1:0-15003 GCA_046542595.1 Bacteroidales bacterium
CTGCGTAAAAACAAGAAACCGGTATACAGCAAGGGAGTACTGCTGGAGCTGGGTACAGGTGAAAAGATTGAATGGGATAAGGTTGACAGGCTTCATTTCTCACCCTCGTCAGACTTTCTGATTATTAAGAAGGAAGGTGAAAAAAATGAGCATAGCGGGACTGACTTGCTTATTGTAAACATTGAGACAGGCAGCCTGATGAATCTTGGCAATGTAAATGAATATAAATTCAACAAACCTGGTACACACCTGGCTTACACCATTGATGCAGCTGACGATGCAGGAAATGGTGTATACCTGATGGATCTGTCGCCCGGAACAATAAAGCCGATGGATACAGATACCATGACCTACAGCCGGCTTACCTGGGATGATGAGATGCTCTACCGCACGGAGAAAGACCTGAAAGGCCATGCTCTGGCTGAATTGAAAGGAAATAAACCGGAAAGCCTGGAAGAGCGTGTAAACAGCCTGATCATATTTAAAAACCTGGATTCTTCTTCTCCGGACAAGATCTGTTTTGATCCTGCAGGTGCCACAGGCTTTCCGGATGATTATGTTTTGAGTGAGAAAGGAAGACTGGCCTTCAGCCTGGATAATGATAAGATGGTAGTGAGTATAAGGGAGCAGGACAGGATTGTTAAGATGAGCCGTGATACAATACCAAATATAGATGTCTGGCACTGGGATGATGAGCAGATACAGTCGGTACAGAAGGTAAGGGACAGGCGCAACAGGATGTCAAGCTATGCCGGCCTGATCCACCTCGATGATATGTCTTTCGTGCAAATTGAATCGGATGAGATGCGCAGCAGCATGATGGACAGGAATGCTGACAGGATTATAGGCGGCAACCCTAAGCCCTATATATCAGATACCAACTGGGGCGGTGGTTACAGCGATTATTATAAAATAAATCCGGATAACGGCAGTAAAACACTGATAAAGGAAAAAGTCGGAAGGGCTATGGGACTTTCACCTGACGGCAGCCATTTTTTGTATTTCATGGATGGTGAGTTTTTTGCCTATAACCTTGATAAGGAAGATCTTGTCAATATTTCAGAGAATGTTGATGTGAGTTTTATTGACATCAAAGAAGATCATCCCTATGAAAATCCTTCATATGGCCTTGCCGGCTGGTCAGCGGATAAAAACACTGTTTTCCTGAATCACCTGTATGATATATGGGCCGTGTCGCTCGATGGCAGCGGTGGCTACAACCTGACAGGTGATTTCGGATCAGATAATGAGATAAGGCTGCGTTTTAACAGATCGGGCCGCAGCTTCTTCAGGAGCTCCGGAGGGAATAATGAAGATCCTTATATAGATACCAAAAAGGATGTTTACCTTACAGCTTATGGCGAATGGACCAAGCATTCCGGCTACTTCCTCCTTAACGATGGTAAAGATCCAAAGGAATTGATATATGAAGATGCTTCTTACGGAAGGCTTACCAGGGCACAGGATGCCGAGAGGTTTGTTTTTACCATACAGACATTTGTTGACTTCCCGGACTATTACACTGTTGATGCCAGGTTCAGAAAGCCCGAAAAACTGACTGATGCCAACCCGCAGCAGGCTGAATATGCCTGGGGCAGGAGGGTGCTGGTTGATTTTGAGAACAGTCACGGTGACAGGCTGCAGGCCACAATGACCCTGCCTGCCGGTTATGAAGAGGGTAAGAAATATCCCACGCTGGTCTATTTCTATGAAAAAATGTCTGACAGGCATCACAGCTATTCAATGCCGACTTTTGACGACAGGCCGCATATGTCAACCTACGCCAGCAATGGTTACCTGGTGCTGATGCCAGATATTCAATACTATGAAGGCAAGCCGGGATGGAATGCACTGGATTGTGTTACATCGGCGGTAAAGAAAGTGATTGATCAGGGATATGCAGACCCGGATCATATTGGGCTGCAGGGACATAGCTGGGGCGGTTACCAGTCGTCATTTATAGTTACCCAGACCGATATGTTTGCCTGTGTTGTAACGGGTGCTCCCGTTACCAACCTTACAAGCATGTATAATATCCTTTATAAAAATTCCGGCACCAATAACCACGGGATATTTGAAAAGGGGCAGGTAAGAATGGGCAAGGGCATGTTTGATGATATGGAAAATTATATTGCCCAGTCGCCTGTGCATAATGCACCCGGTATCAACACACCCTTTATGATTCTGCATGGCACCGTAGATGGTGCGGTGGACTGGAGTCAGGGACTGGAATTTTATAATGCAGCAAGGAGGCTGGGGAAAGAGGTAATATTGCTTTCATATCCCGATGAGAACCATCACCTGGCAAATAAGTATAACCAGATTGATTTTCAGAAGCGTATGAAGCAGTACTTCGACCATTACCTTATGGGTAAGCCAGCCCCCGGCTGGATGAAAGAGGGGATAGAATACCAGGAAAAGCTTTATAATAAAGCAAAATAGAAACAGGACCGGGGAGGCATTAAGACCCTGGTGTCAATGCTTCCCCGGTAGTTTTTACTGATCTTTTCCGGAATTCTTTCCCCTGTGTCAATGCTTCCTTACAAGCTTCTTAGTGATTTGCTCCGGGATTCTGACAGGCTTATTAGTCTGGCTGTCAACCATTACAAGGGTCGTTTTTCCTTCGGCACACAGTTGCCCGGTGTCAATATTTTTAAAAAAATATGTTACGCCTATGCGCAGGGGGGTAAGCAGTTCAAACTCCAGTTCGCAAATAATACTGTCATTCAGAAAAACAGGTCTGCGGTAGCGGCATGAGGCATCAGCAACAATAAATAATATGCCGTTATCCTGGTACTTAACCAGTTCTCTGGCCAGCAGTTCAGTACGTGCATTCTCCATATAAGTGAAATACACTGCATTATTGACATGACGGTTCATGTCGATATCTGAATAGCGGATTTTTACAGGTAGTTTGAAGTTTCCCATTTCACATAAAATAAGTTGACTAGAAAAGGACAAAAATACTAATTAATGATCAGGCCTGATATGATCACACTTATTTCTGACTCTTAATTGATTTGTGGAGAGTGGAAAAAAATACTTTTTATGCTAATCTTCCGGGATTTCTACTTCAACAGCAACTTCATTACGCCTGTTAATCATACGGAAAGGGGGATTATAACCAAGGAATATAAATTCTCCTGTGTACCTGATTTGATGTTTTTCGAGTTCGGCCTTGAGCATTTCTTTATACTCAGCAAGTTTCTCGTCATTTGCCCAGCCACCAAAACTTATTACGGCCAGTATACGTGAGCTTTGTCTTTGAAGCTGAACCTTTCGATTATTGGGCGAAGGAAGGTCATCCATTTCATATTTTGATGGCATAATAAAACTCATCTTCATTGTATCGGCCATATCAACCATTACAGGGGAGGTCATACTGATCTTCTGCTTCTTATCATTTCCACCAAAAATATAAGATGCAACAGTGCTGAAGCCTTTACCTGAGTTTCCACTGTAGGATTCCCCTATTTCTGTAGAAGCCATTATCAGACCAGGGTATTCCCTTATTTCAACCTTATCGAGTTTTTTGACTACCCTGTATTGAGGTGTTTCTGTTTTATGAGTAAGAATATTTGCCATAGAGCTCAGGTTTGTAATTATCAGAAGAAGAATTGTAAGTACCGAAAATACTGTAAACTGTTTCATCATTACTGTTCAATATTTAACTACCATTGTTAAACAATAATTAATTCGGTTTGTTCATATCCATAATACATAAGGCTTTATCATGAGCGCAAAGACTTTGACAAAAGGAATATTTTTTTTGATCTCTTTGCAGGATCAAATTCAGGATAAACATTGAATTGAGAGTGAATTTTAGTATTTTAAGAAATGATTATTTAATCCCAGAAGCAAATGGATAAGATACAGGTAGGGGACAGGATACCGGAATTTTCACTGAAGGATCAGGATTCTAATCTCTTTGATATAAGAGATTACCTCGGAAATAAAAAGCTGGTCATTTATTTCTATCCTAAAGATGGTAGTCTGACTTGTACAAGGCAGGCATGTTTTTTCCGTGATATGTCAGATGTTTTTGAAGAAACAGCAACAATGATAATAGGGATAAGTCAACAATCAGCAGAAAGCCATAAACTCTTTGCAAAAGCTAATAATCTTAATTTTACTTTATTAAGTGACCCGGACAATGCTGTTCGCAAACTGTTCGGTGTTTCATCAAAGTTATTTGGATTGATTCCCGGGAGAGTGACATATGTGGTTGACAAATCCGGCAGGGTGGTATATATGATAGATTCACAGACTGATGCTCAGAAACATGTTGATGAAGCCCTCAGGATAAGCCTGGTACTTAAAAAGACGGATAAAGAAGAGTAATGGAATAAATTCCGGTTAATTAAAAAAATACTATATTGATTTAACCGGACACCGGTGATATCTTTTTATTATTAAGTCATATCTCTATGGTTCCAAAACTGTATAACAGCAATGCAGGATAGAAATATAATCCTATCGTAAAATTCAAATGGGCTCAGAAGACTGAAGAACATAATTTAGCAATATTTATTGTTATTTTAGTAGCGCCGGAATATTAGATCTGTGATATTACCATGTACAATAATAAAATGGGCCATTGTGCAAAAAAGAAAATCACTGTGATTTATTAATATTAATAAAATTGTCTTCAGTAATTAGAATAATGAATAAAAACAGGGCCATAATATTTTTAATCCTGGTTCTGATTATCACAGGCATGAAACTGAATGCACAGGAAGACAGGGAGCATGACTGGTCTATAGGTGGCAGGTACCATTATGGTTTTATGCACCCCTTCCGTATGAGTGTAAGATATCTTGTGACTGACCATATTAATGGCATTGAGCTCTACGCCGGCAAGAAGTTTTCGGGTGGCACTTATATGGATCAGCTTTACCGCTACCCCGAAGCAGGTATTGCATATTATTACGGAACACTTGGAAATAATGATGTCTTTGGCAGGACACATGCCCTTTACCCTTATTTCAGTGCACCAATTTACAGAGGAGGAAGATACAGCCTGGCATACCTGATAGGGGCAGGAGTGTCATATAATACAAGGATTTTTGATGTGGAATCCAATAATCTGAATATTCTTATAGGCTCTCATCTGAATTCATTCATCAGGCTTGCCATACAGAATGAGTATGAACTGACAGAACGCTTAACCATTACAAATGAACTCGTTGTATCTCATTATTCAAACGGAAGGATTAAGAGTCCAAATAAAGGCCTGAATCAGGTTACAGCAAGTGTCGGACTTAAATATTTTATGGCTGAGCGGGTTCAGAATGAGTATTTTGAAATACCTGAATTGAAGGAAAAGAACGAATTCAGCATAGTCTCAGCTTATGCTACCAAAGTGATTGACCAGTTTAATACGGGCAGGTATGCTGTCATTTCTTTAAGCTTTGATTACTCCAGGTATGTATCGCATATAAGGGAATTAACGGCCGGACTCGATATATCATATGACGGGAGTCTCAGGAGACTGATATCAGATGATACCGGTATGCCAGCCGGACCTGCGGATGCTTTAAGGATAGGCCTGCATGCAGGACAGGAGCTTAAATTCTATGATGTTGGTATCACCATGCAGCTTGGAGCATATCTTTATAATAAATGGAAGAAAGAAAATCATTTTATTTACCAGCGTTATGGCATCAGGTATTATTTTTCTGAGAGGCTTTTTGCAGCAGCGGTATTAAAGACACATCTGGGTGTTGCTGATTACCTGAGCTGGGGTGTGGGTTATAATTTTTAGATTATGAAGAAGTTAACTCTATATTTTTTAATCCTGCTAATGATTCAGTCATGCAGTGAAGGCGGATTTTTCAGGACAGGGGAGATGATAACTGAAACGAGATCATTACCGGAATTCACCTATGTTGAGATAAGAAATGTGTTTGATGTTACCCTCCGCCAGGCTGATAAGCCGGGAGTTACTATCAATTGCGGAGAAGCATTGATGCCCGGCATAAAGACCACTTTCTCAAACGACACACTTATCATCAGTAATGAGAATCATTTTGACTGGACAAGGAAATACAGACGTATAGAGCTGCTTATCGAAACAGACAGCCTGGAAAAGATCACCCTTGATGAACCCTGCAACTTCAGAACAGATGGTGTGTATAAACAGGATAAGCTGATTGTCTGGGCCACCAATAACCTTACAGAGGTTGATATAGAGATAGAAACAGGTCATTTCTATATGGTTAACTCCTGGATAAATACCGGTAATTACAGGGTCAGTGGAAAAACTGAATATGCATATTTCGTTATAAACGGTGCAGCCAACCTTGATGCATCAGAACTCATAGCAGAAGATATGTATGTGGAACAAAGATCCATCGATGACCTGAAAATAAAGGTTAACGGATATTTAACCTACGGAATTAAAAACAATGGCAATATAATTTGCTACAGTCAGCCGGAAACAACGGAAAAGAAATTTCATACCGGTACGGGGGAGTTACTATACCGGTGATCTAAAAATATCACTTAATGATTTAGTATTTCAGGCTTTTCCTGGTTTTGTCCGTGCCGGTGGTTAAACGGTGATCTGATATTCCGCTTCAGTTACAACATATTACTGACATCTATTATCCAGGCAACAGGCTTTTGGTATGATAAAGTTATGAAATGATGCCGCTGGAAATAGAGCTTAAAAATTAGATTATGAAATACTATTATCCTATATTTGCAAACATAAATATATATAGATATATGGAATTTAAAAAGCTTGAGATTGAACAGGAGGGGAGCTGGTTCCGCAGGTTTATTACTTCGCCTCAAACAAAGAAAACACTGGCAGCCATTCTTATAGGTGCAGTTGCCGGTTTCCTGTTTTTTTATTTTACAGAAGGTCATAATGCCGAAATAATAACTGCAGGGGAGGTACTGAAAAGCCTGGGTATAGGAGCATTTCTTGGATTTTTTATTACAAACAGTCCCTGTGCCAGGGGAAGATGTTAGTATTACCCGACAATTGATTATTGCCGGATTGATCCTTTCTCAAAAGAAAGTAAATACCTTACTTTTGCACTTCTGTTACAGCACATATTATAATGACCGGCAGTTCTGCATTTATACATATAAGAAACGCAAGGGAGAATAATCTTAAAAGCATCAGCCTTAATATTCCTCACGGTAAGCTGATTGCCGTAACCGGTATATCGGGTTCCGGTAAATCTTCCCTGGCATTCGATACCATAGCTGCAGAAGGCTCCCGTCAGTACCTGGAAACAATACCATCATTCGTCCGCCAGTTTTTCGGTCAGATATCAAAACCGGATGCTGACGAGATACAGGGACTGCATCCGGTTATATCCATAGGTCAAAAACCGCCCGGAAGATCATCAAGGTCGACACTGGGTACGGTTTCAGAGATTTATGATTACCTGAGGCTACTCTTTGCCCGCTTCGGAGAGTCAGAGAGGCAGGTAAAACTGTCCCGGAGCCTTTTTTCCTTTAACAGTCCTGAAGGAGCATGCCCAAAGTGCTCGGGACTCGGACTGGAGGAAAAGATATCCATTGACAAACTTGTGTCCGACCCTTCCAGATCGCTAAGGGAAGGTGCTCTGGCGCCAACATTACCCTCAGGGTATATTATGTATTCCCAGCTTACTATTGATGTGCTTGACACTGTTTGCCGTGAACACGGTTTTAGCGTGGACATCCCATGGAATAAACTGGACGAAGATCAAAGGAATGTTGTTCTGTATGGCAGCAATAAAATCGAAGTATTAAAGGGTAAACATACAATAGAATCGCGATTGCGCTGGAAAGCCTTAAAGGCAAAACCCAGGGAATACGGTTATTACACCGGCATAATTAATGTTATGGAGGATATCCTCAGGCGCGACAGGAACCGTAATATCCTCAGGTTTGCAGAATCAGTAAGCTGTTCAGCGTGTAATGGCAACAGGCTTAACCAGAAGGCTTTATCGGTTAAATACCGGGATTTTACCATTGATTATTTATGTAAGCTTGAGCTGAGTGAGCTACTCGGCACAATCTCCGCCATTGAGACAGGTGCCAGGGCTGAGAAGGATATTTGTAAAAAAATAATCTCTCAGCTTGAATTGTTATGCATGCTGGGTGCAGGGCATCTTCATCTCTCCAGAAGTACCGATTCATTGTCGGGTGGCGAACTGCAACGGGTCCGACTGGTTAACCAGTTATCTGCTTCTCTTACAAACGTCCTTTATATACTGGACGAGCCCTCTATAGGGATGCATTCACGGGACGTAAACAGCTTAATAAGTATACTGCGACGCCTGGTCGGCCAGGGCAATACAGTTATTATTGTGGAGCATGATCCGGGAATTATCAGGAACTGTGACTGGATAATTGAAACCGGACCGGGGGCCGGCATAAAGGGAGGGGAAATTCTTTTTAACGGTCCCGTGGATGAATTTATGCACAATACCAAAATGACACCCACACAATATGCACTAAGCATTACTCATGGCCATGAGGAGCCAGGGCCTGAGGGTGAAATGTTCAGGCTGGATAATTGCAGTGAGAACAATCTAAAAGGTATTAGTGTGAGTTTTCAAAAAGCTGCTGTCAACGTAATAACCGGGGTGCCAGGGGCCGGGAAGTCGAGTCTTGTTTTTGGCTGTCTTGAACCTGAATTGGAGAAAGCAATACGAATTGACAGGTCACCCATTGGAAGAACACCAAGGAGTAATCCTGCCACATATACCGGTCTTGCCGATCATATACGTGATCTGTTTGCAGAACAGGAAAGTGCCATAGAAAAGGGATATACAAAAGGACGATTTTCCTTTAATAACAGGGGAGGGAGATGCGAGAAGTGTGAAGGTGCAGGCAAAATACAGGTAGGAATGCACTATCTGGGTAAAATAGATGTTGTATGCGAGGTATGTAAGGGAAGAAGATTCAATGATGAAACCCTGGAGATAAAGTATAAAGGGAAAAGCATATCAGACATCTATGACCTGAGCATCAACCAGGCGGCTGAATTTCTTGGCGATGAACATAGGATCCTGGGATACCTTACAGTATTGCAGTCGCTCGGAATAGGATACCTCAAACTTGGACAATCATCAACGACACTCTCAGGCGGAGAAGCCCAGAGGATAAAACTTGCAGCAGCATTATCCCGGAAGTTTTCATCCGGTACATGGATAATAATGGATGAACCAACCACCGGACTGCATTATATGGACACCGAGGTGCTTATAAAAGCCTTGAAGCGATTGACAGCCAATGGAAATACAATCGTTGCCATTGAGTACCAGGAGCAGTTTATACGGGTTGCGGACAGGATTGTTGACCTGGGACCGGGCAGTGGCCGTAAAGGGGGTAATAAGGTATTTGAAGGGACATGGAATGATTTTCTGAAGTGCAAGGAGTCTGTTACAGTGGAATATTTAAATAAAGCAGGTTCACCGGAAAAGCATAAGCCTTATAAACATAGGCATATAAGTATAAAAGGTTGTAAAACAAACAATCTCAGGAACATAGACATTGACATACCGTTAAACAGCATTAATGTAATAACAGGCATCTCCGGCAGCGGCAAATCGTCACTCGCCTTTGATACTGTTTATTCCGAAGCTCAATCCAGATTCACTGAAAGCATGAGTGTGTTTTCAAGGTCATATATTAAACAGTCAAACCCGGCTAAGGCAGAAAGCTTTAGCAATCTTACACCTGTTGTGGCTGTAAACAGGAAAAACCTGCCCCTGTCGCCCAGATCAACCCTTGGGACAATGACCGGTATTTATGAAAAATACCGCTACCTTTTTTCAAGGATAGCCCAATTGGGTGAACTGAACATGAGCGCCCGTAATTTTTCATTTAACCATGAATCAGGTGCATGCACACATTGTTCGGGACTGGGTGTGGTATTAAAGGCAGAGCCTGATAAACTTGTAAAAGACTGGAAGATGTCTGTAGCCGGTGGTGCTCTTACAGGTAACAGTACAATAAAATATTACGGGAATCCCGACAGCCAGTTTGTGGCAATACTTAAGGAAGCCGGAAAATCTTGCGGACTGGATATACATCAGGCGCTTGAAGATTACAATGATAAGCAACTGGATCTGCTTTTTAAGGGCACAGGCGATAAAATATGGAATACAGTCTGGAATTTTAAAAGCAGGAAGAGCGAAGGATTCAAAGAAATATCGGGTGTATGGAAAGGGTTTTCCGGTCTGGTGGAGGAAGAGTATCACAGGAGATTGCATAATAAAAATCTTGCAGGGATAAGAAGCCTCTTATATGAAGAAGAATGCCCGGTATGCCAGGGTGCCAGGCTTAACCTGAAAGCGCTGTCTGTCAGGATAAATAATGTAAATATTGCAGAGTTGTCAGGTCTTTCCGTTGATGAAACCCGTAGCTGGTTCCTGGAAGTCAGGAAAGGAAATAGTACAATCTCATTGATTATTAACTCTATATATGAGGCCATAAGACCCCTGCTGCATCATATGCAGATGCTGGGACTGGGCCATATTGCCATAAACAGAAGATCTTCAACACTTTCAGGAGGGGAGGGTCAGCGATTGAGACTGGCCCGTCAGCTGTCCGGGGCCCTGACTGGCATCACATTTATACTTGATGAACCAACGGTTGGCCTTCATCGCCGTGATGTTGTCAGGCTGATGAAAGTGATCACCGATTTAAAAAATAAAGGCAATACCCTTATTATTGTTGAGCAAGACAGGGAAGTAATAAAAAGTGCTGAGAATATAATAGAGCTGGGTCCGGGCTCAGGAAAGGAGGGAGGCTGCATTGTAGAGCAGGGGCCATATCAGCACTTTATTAAGTCTGATAAAGCGATAACGCCGGGGTATCTTAAGGAGAACTATCTGCCCCGGCCGCTCAAAAGGAATATAAGAAAGGATGCCTTTGGCCTGAAGAATGTGAATAAGCATAATCTTGTTAAGCGCAGCTTCAGTTTTAGCTCGGGCGGGATCATTGCTGTTACGGGAGTTTCAGGAGCAGGTAAATCAACGCTTGTTCACCATGTGCTGGCACCGAGCCTGAAAAGAAACAAAGCTGTTAATTGTGACAGTTTCTTTAACAGGGAAGAATTTGACCAGTATATTGTCATTGATCACAGGGCGGCAAAAGGTAATATCTTCAGTACAGTAGCATCATACACCGGGCTTATTGACAGCTTCATAAGCTTCTTTGCTGATACGGAAGCAGCAAAACAGCAATCAATAAAAAAATCAACTTTTTCATACAACAGTAAGGAGGGCAGATGCCCGGTATGCAAGGGTGCAGGTAAACTGCGTATAAGCATGGATTTTATGGATGATGTGTGGAATGTTTGTTACAGCTGTAAAGGCAGTCGCTATAATGACAGGGTTCTGAATATCAAACACAAAGGTCTTAATGTAACAGACCTTATGCAATTAACAGTTAATGAGCTGATTACATATTTCGGGGATATTCAGGGTAAAAGGAGTGAAGCAATAATGAATATACTCGTACAGCTTAAAGAGACCGGGCTTGGTCATTTACAGTCCGGGCAGGAGCTTGAATCGCTTTCTGCGGGTGAAGGACAAAGGATCAGCTTATCGGTAAAATTGCTTGAAGGCAGGGGTGAGAAAACACTTTACATGCTGGATGAGCCCACAACCGGACTTTATTATCCTGATATCGATAAATTAATCAAAGTATTTAACCGCCTGGTTGATGAAGGACACACGGTGCTGTTTATTGAACATAATCCTTACCTGATAGCAGTGGCAAATCAGGTAGTTGAACTTTAAAATATTTCTAAGAAAACCAATGAAGCGTACCGGGAATCTATCAGGAAAATGCAGCTTAAAACCAGATAAATGTGTAACTTAACAAAATACTCTTTTAATACAGGAAATGGGGAGTATTACAAAAAGCAGCGTTATCATATTTAATTAAATGAACAATAAGTGCCTGAATAATGTATATAAATAAATAATTTATCGATGGGTATAAAAACAGTTCTGATAGCTTACGTACTGACATTTATCGTTTTCCTTGTGATAGATATGATTTGGCTTGGTCTTATTGCCAGAAACCTTTATCGTAAATACCTGGGTGATTTCCTGTCCGACAATATTAACTGGACCGCAGCATTTATATTCTACCTGCTTTTCGTGATTGGGATATCAATATTTGCCATTTACCCTGCGGTGAACAAAGATTCTGTCTCCAGTGCAATCCTTCTGGGCGCCTTATTTGGCTTTTTTACCTATGCCACCTATGATCTGACCAACCTGGCAACTCTTAAAGGCTGGCCTCTGCCTGTTGTTATTATAGATATTCTCTGGGGCGCGATGCTTTCTGCAATAGTCTCATTATCCGGGTTTTATATTGTTAAATGGATCAGCTAGAACAAAGTATGAATAATGTAAAAGTACCACATATAAATGGAAAATTCCTGTACTATGCTTTTATTGCGGGAGGCAGACAGATACTGCAGAACCAGGTTGAGCTTAACAGGATAAATGTTTTTCCGGTAAATGATAAGGATACAGGCACAAACCTTGCATCCACGGTTCGTTCTGTAATTGACAATATCAGGCCCCACAAATCGTATGAAACCATGGTGAATAAAATTGCCCATGCTTCACTGATGGGAGCAAGGGGTAATTCAGGGGTTATATTCGCTCAGTTTCTGCATGGCCTGAGCCGTGAAACCAGGAACCTTTCTGTAATCACGCTGCCTGAATTTGCTGAAAGCGTTAAAAAATCAATACCCTATATTTATGAGGCTATAGCAAAGCCTGTGGAAGGGACCATGCTGACTGTTATTAAGGAATGGTCTGAATTCTTAGACAGTAAAAAAGATGCTGTTCACGATTTTAAAAGTATTATTATTGATTCACTTACCGTTCTTGAAAAATCACTTGCAAAAACTACTGAAAAACTGAAAGCACTCAACAAGACCGGTTTCGTGGATGCAGGTGCAAAAGGATTTGTCCTCTTTATAAGAGGTATCATTGATTTTATTACAAACAATAATATCCGCAGTCTGGTAACTGAACAGGAAGCTGTCATTTCATTGATACACACTGAAGAGATAACTGATGAAGAAATCTCTTACCGCTTTTGCACGGAGGCTGTACTTAAGAACATGACCATCAGTAAAAAAGAATTACAAGATATTCTTGAAAAAAGAGGAGATTCCATTGTTGTTGCCGGTTCAGAAAGCATATGCCGTATGCATGTTCATACCAGTGCTCCCGCAGAGCTTTTCCATGAGTTAAAAGATTACGGCAGCATTACATATCAGAAAGTGGATGATATGATCAGACAGCAGGAAACAGCACTAAAAAGGAAATGGAACATTGCGCTGGTAAGCGACTCAACCTGCGACCTTTCTCCCGAATTAATTGACCGCTACCAGATAAATGTATTACCCATAAACCTGAACTTCGGTGATAATCATTACCTGGATAAGGTAACCATACAGCCGGAACAATTTTATGAACTGCTTGAAACTTCTGAAGAGTTTCCCAGGACATCCCAGATAAACGAACAGGCCTTTACCAATCTTTACTCGCACCTGGCCTCTCACTATGACGCTATAATTTCAATACACCTGAGCGGAAAGTTCAGCGGGACATATTCGAACAGTGTAAAGGCCGGTAAGCGAATAGAAAAAGAGTTTGGCAAAGCGGTTTACGTGATTGATTCAAAAAACATCTCGGGGGGAGTGGGCCTGCTTGTGCTCAGGGCTGCAGAAGAAATTGAAAAAGGCACTCCCGCGGAAAAGATTGTTGAATCTATTGAGAATGAGCTGTACCAGTCAAAAATATTTGTCAGTGTAAGAAACCTGAAATATATGATCAAAGGAGGGCGGGTTTCAAAACCAAAAGGATTGCTGGCGACAGCCCTGGGCCTGAATCCTGTTATTTCAATGGATAAAGATGGTAAATCATTTCTGTTTGGCAAGACTTTTAGCCAGGTGGCAAGCATGGCAAAGATCTTCAAACATATAAGAAAGACAGGGGCGGGAAAATCCATATGGAACTATGCAATACTGCACGCTGACAACAGTGAAGGTGCAGGGGAAGCCGAAAGTGAGATGAAAAAAATAACAGGCAGGCAGGCCGTCTCGGTGGTCAATATCTCCCCGGTGATCGGCATGCATGCAGGTAAAGGTGCAGTGGCCGTTTCGCTGATGTACAAGAATTAATAGTTACGTGCTTATGAATATTTTTCTTCAGGCTGCCTTGCTTATCTGGGGACTCATGACCTTGCTGTGGCTGGTGAGTATACTCATTAAAAATGTGAGTATTGTGGACCTCTTCTGGGGTTTCAGCTTTGTTATCGTCAATGCATTCTACGTATTCATGAGCGGGGATCTTAATCCCAGGAAGATATTGATTCTTATACTCGTCAGCGTATGGGGACTGAGACTAACAGTCTATCTTTTCATAAGGAACTGGGGCAAAGGGGAGGATTTCAGGTACCAGGAATTCAGAAATAAATATGGAGCGAAGAGGTACTGGTGGTTCAGCTATTTTCAGACATTTCTGCTCCAGGGTGCCCTTGTTCTGATTGTTTCACTGCCACTGTACGGGATTAATACCAGCAATGATCCGGGCACTCTTAACTTTCTTGACTATGCAGGTATTGTTATCTGGCTTGTTGGTTTTGTTTTCGAAGCAGGAGGTGATTATCAACTGGCGCGTTTCAGAAAAGATCCGCAAAACAGGGGCAGGGTGCTGGATACAGGATTCTGGAAATATACCCGGCATCCTAATTATTTTGGCGATGCCACGGTATGGTGGTCATATGCTGTCATAAGTATTGCAGCCGGAGCTTACTGGCACATAATTGGCTCGGTGGTGATGACATTGCTGCTCCTTAAAGTATCGGGTGTTTCCCTGCTCGAGAAATCATTAAAAGACTCCAAGCCGCAGTACCGGGAGTATATTAGGAAAACTAATTCTTTCTTCCCCTGGTTTCCAAAAAAAATAAAGTAGACTTAGGAAACAGTATGCCTCCCTGGGCCTTGCTGGCTATTGT
>JBKHBA010000317.1:0-2684 GCA_046542595.1 Bacteroidales bacterium
ACAAAAGGCATGCTTCGGCTGGCCCTCAGGTTGCATTCAATGACTTTTATATCGTTATCCCTGGCCAGGAACTGTATATTGAAGGGTCCGCTTATATTCAGCTCCCCGGCTATAAGCCTGCTTATGCGTTTTATGCGCCTTACCGTTTCAAAATATATCTTCTGGGGCGGGAACACTATGGTGGCATCTCCCGAGTGTACACCTGCAAACTCAACATGCTCACTGATAGCATAAGCCATTATCTCCCCTTCACGGGCCACCGCATCTATCTCTATCTCTTTGGCATTCTCAATAAACTCAGATACGACCACGGGGTATTGCTTTGAGACTTTAGCTGCCAGCTCCAGGAAATGCATCAGTTCCTCATTATTGGAGACCACGTTCATGGCTGCTCCCGACAGCACATAGGAGGGTCTTATCAGCAGCGGGAAGCCCAGGCGGTCAACAAATTTCTTTATATCTTTTACACTGGTCAGCTCATTCCATTCGGGCTGGTCCACCTTCAGCTCATCTAACATGCTCGAGAACTTATGCCTGTTCTCTGCCCTGTCTATCGAAGCGGCGGAAGTGCCCAGTATATTGACTTGCTGCTTATGAAGCCTCATGGCCAGGTTATTGGGTATTTGTCCGCCCACTGACACTATCACCCCCCTGGGTGTCTCAAGGTCAATAATGTCCATTACCCTTTCAAAGGACAACTCATCGAAATAGAGCCTGTCACAGGTGTCATAATCAGTGCTCACCGTTTCCGGGTTATAGTTTATCATTACAGAACGGAACCCTTCCTGCCTGATGGTATCGATGGCATTGACAGAGCACCAGTCAAACTCAACGCTTGAGCCTATGCGGTAGGCGCCGGAGCCCAGGACTATGACCGAGCGTTTATCGTTTTCATACCACAGGTCATGTTCGGCACCGCTGTATGTAAGGTACAGGTAGTTGGTAACGGCCGGGTATTCAGCTGCCAGCGTGTCAATCTGTTTAACCCACGGTATGATGCCCTTTGATTTACGGTATGCCCTCAGCCTGTTCATCTCTTCTTCAATGGTGGCAGCTGCCGGATCGCTTACATAGCGTGCTATCTGGAAATCGGAGAAACCGAAGATCTTGGACTGGCGCAGCAGCTCATCGGGCATATCATGAATATCCTTATATGCCATCAGCTGCTTACGGGTGTCAATGATGTTTTTCAGCTTATACAGGAACCACCTGTCTATCCTTGTCAGATCATGCAGCTTATCTATGGAGAAGCCTTTTTTCATGGCTTCCGCTATCACGAATATCCTCATATCGGTAGGCTCCGCCAGCTCCTTTTCTATATTGTCGAAATGAAGGTTCCTGTTGCCCACGAAGCCGTGCATGCCCTGGCCTATCATCCTGAGACCCTTCTGTATAACCTCTTCAAAGGTACGCCCTATGGCCATCACCTCACCCACGCTCTTCATGCTGCTGCCTATCTGGTGTGATACTCCCTGGAATTTGTTCAGGTCCCAGCGCGGTATCTTGCATACGATATAATCAAGGGCAGGCTCAAAGCATGCCGTCGTTGTTTTTGTTACTGAATTTTTCAGCTGGTGCAGCCCATAGCCCAGTGCCAGCTTTGCAGCCACGAAAGCCAGGGGGTATCCTGTTGCCTTGGAGGCCAGGGCGCTGGAGCGGGAGAGGCGTGCATTAACCTCTATTACCCTGTAGTCTTCGGAGGCAGGATCAAGGGCATACTGTACGTTGCATTCACCAACCACTCCTATATGCCTTATTATTTTTATCGACAGCTCCCTGAGCTTATGATACTCGGCGTTGGTAAGGGTCTGCGAGGGCGCCACCACTATGCTCTCCCCTGTGTGTATACCCAGGGGATCGAAGTTCTCCATATTACACACGGTGATGCAGTTATCGAAGCTGTCCCTGACAACCTCATACTCCACCTCTTTCCATCCCTTCAGTGATTCTTCCACCAGTATCTGCCCGGTATAGGTGAAAGCCCTGCCGGCCAGCTGCCTTAGCTCATCGCGGTTGGAGCAGAAGCCTGAACCCTGTCCGCCGAGAGTATATGCCGCTCTTATGATGATGGGGTAGCCCAGCTTCCCGGCTGCCTCAAGAGCTTCATCCACTGATTTGACAGCCATGCTTTCGGGTGTTTTGACATCTATCTGTTTCAGCTTATTAACGAAAAGTTCCCTGTCTTCGGTGTCCATAATAGACTGAACAGGTGTTCCGAGTACCTTAACATTATACTTCTCCAGTGTTCCCTTGCGGTGCATCTCTGTGCCGCAGTTAAGGGCCGTCTGACCCCCAAAGGACAGCAGCATGCCGTCAGGCTTCTCTTTTGCTATCACCTGTTCGACAAACCAGGGTGTGACAGGCAGGAAATATATGTTATCGGCCAGCTTTTCAGAGGTCTGCACCGTAGCTATATTGGGATTGATAAGGACTGTTTCAACACCTTCTTCTTTCAATGCCTTCAGTGCCTGCGACCCGCTGTAGTCAAATTCACCGGCCTCACCAATCTTAAGGGCTCCCGATCCCAGTATAATAACCTTTTTTATCTCTTTATCCTTCATCTTAGTTATTTAAATATACCTTTTATTTATCCTGCACTTATTTATCCTTCTCCTGCTTATATTTTTTTATATTATCAATGAATGTGTCGAACAGGAACTCAGTATCTGTTGGTCCGCCCGATG
>JBKHBA010000031.1:0-14897 GCA_046542595.1 Bacteroidales bacterium
ATCATCGCTGATACCACACCAGGGCATTGTAAACAATGGCAGATCATCGCTGATACCACACCAGGGCATTGTAAACAATGGCAGATCATCGCTGATATCGCAGCAGTAATCACCTGATTAACTGACGTATACCGTTTTATGGTGACAGCCATCATCAGAAATGTATGATAAATGTTACCCCATTTAATGAGCTAAAACACTGATGAAATTTGGTAAACGTACAAAATACACCTATTTTTACATTAAAGATTAAGCCGTGCCTGAGAGCCGGCAGGAATGACTTCATGACCAGGTCATTCCGGAAGTATAGGGGGAAGGCGGTCAATGGTTCTTTACAAGAGTTAGGTTTATTTCTATATGGATTCCAAATCCATTTCATTTCCATTCGACAGTCTGGTTGTTAGGGTTTGCGACCGCCTTTCTTTCTTTAAAAAATAAGGGGGATAACTGTAAAAAAGATAGGGGTTAATAATTACAGTAAAAAGAGCAAATAGATGTTTGGCACACTATTTGCTCTTTTGTTAGTACACAGGCAATCTTCAATATATCCCTATAAAATGGGCAGCCAGGTAAACAAAACTACCTGGCTTTTATTTTTTATACCGGTGAGGTATTGAAATGAATAACAGCTCTTCAGCCCGGACCGGAAATTGCCAGCCGGTTTCATGCAACCCTGCTGCCGGCAGAGAGCACAGAACAGTCAGCCGGTGTAACAATCCGGGACTTAGGGCGCCGGATGATCAGAACTACCTGAAAGAGTCAAATGAACGGTAACCGATAATCTCCCTCACATCCCTGAGGGTCTTCCCGGCACTCTCGCGTGCCTTCTCAGCTCCTTCCCTTACAACCTTACCAAGGTAAATATCATCTGACAAAATTTCATTTATCCTCTCCCTGATGGGAGATGTAAAGCTGATAATATCTTCGGCAAGCTGTTTTTTCATATCACCGTAGCGTATATCACAGTTTGCATACTGCTCCCTGAAGGCAGCCGCAGTGGCCGGACCTGACATAATATCCATCAGGGTGAAAAGATTTTTGACAGCCTCCGATGGTTCCTGTCCGGGTTTATCCGGACCGGCATCGGTAACGGCGCGCATCACCTTTTTGCGTATTGTCTCAGGATCATCCGACAGGTATATGCCGTTGCCCTCACTCTTACCCATCTTGCCGCTGCCATCGAGTCCGGGTATCTTCACCAGCTGCTCCCCGAAATTATAGGCATCGGGCTCCGGAAAATAGTCAACATCATACATATTGTTAAAGCGCCGGGCTATCTTGCGGGTCATCTCAAGATGCTGCTCCTGGTCTTTGCCCACCGGCACCTTATTAGCCCTGTGTATAATAATATCGGCTGCCATAAGCACAGGGTAGGTCAGCAATCCCGCATTGACATTGTCAGGCTGCTTCCTTACCTTCTCCTTAAAAGAAGCGGTACGCTCCAGCTCACCCACATAGGCATTCATATTAAGCAGAAGGTAGAGCTCGCTCACCTCCGGCACATCGCTCTGTATAAACAGCGTGGCTACCCCGGGGTCAATGCCGCAGGCCAGGTACTCGGCCATCACCTGCCTTATGTTGGAATGAAGGTCTTCAGGATGTGGATGGGTGGTAAGAGAATGATAATCAGCTATAAAGAAATAACAATTATTCTCGTACTGCATCTTCACCGCATTACGTACCATCCCGTAATAATTACCCAGGTGAAGCCTGCCTGTTGACCTGATGCCGCTAACTACCGTATCCATCTTTCCTTGTTTAAATTTCATGGCAAACCTACTCTATTTTTAAGAAATAAGCAATATAAGATTCCGCGGACACTGAGGGTTTTACTATCTTTGCAAAAATCAGCATGCTTATGGAATCAACACGACAGAAGAAAGTATCCAGGCTATTGCAGAAAGAGCTGGCTGAGATACTGAGGCAGAAAACAACGGAGCTGGCCAGGGGCAAGATGATAACCGTTACCACCGTAAGGGTGAGCCCTGACCTGGGGATAGCCAAGATTTACCTCAGTATATTTCCCTCCGATGACAGCGAAGAGACACTGGAGAGTATAAGGGAAAATACACCCAGGATACGCAATGAGCTGGGCAACAAGGTACGCCACCAGCTGAGATTGATACCGGAGATAGCCTTCTACCTTGATGACAGCCTCGATTATATAGATAATATTGACTCCCTCCTCAACCAAGATTAACAAGCTCCATAATGAGATACGATCCCGTAAAAAGCCGCATAGGCAGGGTGGTCAGCCGCCATATATGGTTGCGTAAACTGTTTTACGCACTGCTCGATATACTGCTGCTGCGCACATGGCATGTAAAAAAGGCTCTGCGCCGCTTCGCCCGCAGCAGGAAGGAGGCAGGAAGCCATAAGGGACAGGATATCGCCAGCAGCAGGAAGAAGGAAGGAAGCCATGAGGGACAGCATATCGACCGCAGCAGCAGTGAGCAGGTCAGCATACTGGATGCCGGATCTGGATTCGGACAGTATACATGGAGGATGTGGAAGATAAATAATAAGTGGAATATACTGGGCACAGATATCAAGCAGGAACAGGTAGATGACTGTAAGCATTTTATATCAAAAACAAAGGCAGCATCGCGGGTGGGCTTTAGTTATGCTGACCTTACAGGCTTCAGGCAAGAGGAGGAATATGACCTGGTGCTGTCGGTAGACGTGATGGAGCATATAGAAGATGACAGGCAGGTGTTCAGGAATTTTTATAGCTCACTGAAACCCGGGGGCTGGCTTATCATATCAACACCATCGGATAAGGGAGGCTCCGATGTGCATGACCAGGATGACCATTCCTTTATTGATGAGCATGTGCGCAACGGATACAGCATAAAAGAGATAGAAGAGAAACTTACAGAGGCAGGCTTCAGCAGCATAAAAACGGAGTATACATACGGTAAGCCGGGTAAAATATCATGGCGCCTGTCAATGAAATACCCTGTGCTTATGCTCAATGCCTCAATGGCTTTTGCCCTTATCCTGCCCCTGTACTATATCCTGGTGATGCCCTTTGCACTTATACTTAATTACATGGATATACGTTTTAAACACAGTGAAGGTACGGGACTGCTGGTGACAGCCGTAAAATAAGCAGCAGCTTAACAAAGAAATGCAGCCCTGTGTAAACAACAGGCTTATGATTGGAAATAAGAAATATAAAAAGTAATTTAAGAACTTGAACCTGCCATTATACATAGCCAGAAGATACCTGTTCGTAAAAAAATCGCGTAACGCTATCAATGTCATATCCGGCATATCGGCGGCAGGGGTAACAATAGGCACCATGGTGCTGATAATTGTACTGTCGGTGTTTAACGGACTGGAAGATATGGTGTACTCCCTGTTCTCTACCTTCGACCCCGACCTGGAAGTGAGGGCCGTAAAGGGCAAGGTGTTCACGCCTGAGGCTCACCACCTGGAGCAACTGCGTTCAACAGAAGGGATAGAAGCATACTCACTGGTGCTGGAAGAAAACTCCCTGCTGCGCTATGACGATAAACAGTATATAGCCACGGTAAAAGGGGTGGATGATAACTACCATAGCATAACAGGACTCGACAGCGTGATGTGGGACGGCGAATTTATGCTTAAGGCGGAAAACGGAAGACCTCATGCGGTGGTGGGACTGGGTGTGGCCAATAACCTGGGCATAGGGCTTAACTTTATCAACCCGCTGATAATATACGTGCCTGAAAGGGAAGGGCGGGTAAGCAACCCGGCCGATGCCTTCGTAAGAAAACACCTTTTCCCCTCAGGCATATTCTCCGTTGAGCAGGAATATGACTCCCAGTATATATATGTGCCCATAGAGGTGATGCGTGAACTGCTGATGTATGACCGGGAGGTGTCAGCACTGGAAATAAAATTCACAGGGGAGGCAGATGAGGAAAGAGTGCAGTCGCAGACAGAGCAGATATTCGGTCCTGAATACAATATAAGGAATAAATTCCAGCAGCAGGAGATATTCTATAAGGTGATGGAATCGGAACGCCTGGCCATATTCTTTATCCTTACCTTCATAATCATTATAGCCTCCTTTAATATAATAGGATCCCTCACCATGCTTATCATAGAGAAAAAAAGGGATATAGGCATACTGCGCAATATGGGGGCCGGCAAAAAGCTGATAAAAAGAATATTTATCCTGGAAGGATGGATGATATCACTTACAGGGGTGACGGCCGGGCTAATACTGGGTTTTATCATATGCTGGCTGCAGCAGCATTACGGGCTGGTGAGACTGCAGGGCGAGACACTGATCATGGATGCTTACCCCGTAAGGATGAAGGCAGTTGACTTTGTGGCCGTGCTTGGCACAGTGCTTGCCATAGGATATATAGCTGCCTGGTTCCCTGCACGGCAGATGTCAAAAAAATATCTTGAAAATGAAAATATATAGACTGAGCATCAACATAAGCCTGCTGCTGCTTATAAGCCTGCTGCTGGCAACATCATGCAATAAGACCAACAGGTCGGGTGTAAACCAATCCGAGGTGGTACCACCGGAGAAGATGACGGAGCTGCTGACAGACCTGTACCTGGCGGACGGGCTCCTTAACTATCCGCCCATAAGAAGCGACTTTTCACATAAGGACTCAACAGAGAACTATATCGATGTCATTGAGAGTCACGGCCTCACAAAAGAACAGGCAGACCTCAGCATGCGCTATTACTTTATCGATAAGCCGGATAAATACGAGGAGATCTATGACAGGGTCATTGAGAACCTCTCAGGCATGGAGGCGGAGCTGATGCAGCAGCTGGCAAATAAGCCGGATTCTGACCGTAACCTGTGGAACGGCGAAAGGAGCTATACACTGCCCGATGCCGGGGTTAACAACCCCGTGGAATTCAGTGTGCACACCGAAGGTCCTGGTGAATATATCATCAGGGCCCGGATAACCGTCTATAAGGATGACCAGAGTATAAATCCCCATATAGCTGTCTGGTTCTGGTATGATGATGGCAGCGAGGAGGGTAAAAAGATAATGTGGGACAAAAAAAAGCTCAAAAAGAACAGCCGGCCTGAGTTTATTAACATAAGGGAGAAGCTGGACGATCCCAGGGTCACACACATAAAAGGAAGGCTGCTTAACCATGACTCGCAATCGGGCCACTGGGAAAAGCATGCCATTGTATCAAACATAACAGTCAACAAGGTTGATGATGTGCTGGAGAGAGAAAATCCTGACAAATGAGACGCTTCTCGGCACAATATATTATAACAGGCACAGGTGATATACTCAAAAGGGGTATCATAACAACAGACGATGATGGACGCATAAGGGAGGTAACAGACACGGGCGGCCATCTCACTGAAAAGGCTAAAACAGAATATTATAACGGCATCATCACCCCCGGCTTCGTCAACTGCCACTGTCACCTCGAGCTCTCAGCCCTGCATAAGCATACGGCTGCCGGAACGGGTCTCGGTGCATTTATACGCAGTGTAAGGGAGTCGCGGCCGCCGGCCGGTGAGGCCTCACTGAAAAGCATGGAGGAGGCAGACAGCATGATGTACCGTACAGGCACCTCGGCATGCGGCGATATATGCAACAGCAGCATCAGCTTCCCTGTCAAGGAAAAGAGTAAAATAAAATATATCAACTTCCTGGAGGTGTTCGGGGTGGATCCCAGCAGGGCCGCTACCAGGATAAAGGAGGTGGAGGAGCTGAAGAAGGAAGCTGACAGCTATTCATCACCCTCATACATAACACCTCACTCCTTCTATTCCATGTCGGCTACCCTGATGAAAAAGGTTAAGGAGCTGTCGTCATCCAACAGGGTCAGCAGCATACACCATATGGAGTCAGACGCTGAAGAGGAGCTGCTCAGGGATGCCACCGGGATGCTGATGGAGTCATACCGCGCCATGGGCATAGACAGGGATATGATGGCTGACCGGGTAAGGGATCATGTAAGCGGACTGCTCAATTTTGTAACTTCCTCGGGCAACCTTATACTGGTGCATAACACTTATGCCAGCCCTCATAACATAAGGGCGGCAGCACGTCGTGACAACTGCTTCCTCTGCCTCTGCCCCCGCTCCAATATGCATATAGAAGACAGGCTGCCGCCTGTGGATATGATGGCCGCATCCGGACTCCCCATGGTTATAGGTACCGACAGCCTGGCATCCAACAGCTCACTGGATATGCTGGAAGAGATGAAGATGCTGTCACGCCACTTCCCCGCCATAAGCCTGGAAGAGATGACAGCCTGGGCCACCATCAACGGCGCCAGGGCACTGGGCATAGACAATAAGTACGGTAGTATAGAGCCTGGTAAGACACCGGGACTAACACTGATTGAAAAAGCCGCTCTTGCTGATATAAAGCTGACAAAGGAAAGCAGGGCACGGCGACTGCTATAATAAAAAAACTAGCTGACGGTGTCCGAGATAAAGTTCACCGCACGCCTGTCATCCACCATCATATGGTCATCAAACCATTTCTCCAGGTAGAAATACATATCGTTATAAATATCCCTGTCACCATCCTCATAGCCTTTCCTGAAAGCTATGATGCGATCGATAAACTCCTTGTGCATACGAATGTGACTGTCGGTGCTGTCGTAATTAAGCTCCTTCATATTGATCTCTTCCCTGATCATATATTGCTCAAAATAATGGGTCAGCCGGAAGAAAATATCAGATATATCAGTGTCCTGAACACCACCGGCAATAATTTTTTTCATACGGTTGATTATGTCAAGAAAGCTTTTGGCCTGCTCATCATAAAGCTCGTTATGAAGCTCATACTCCTTCTTCCATGTATACGGATCAGGACTGATAGTCTTCTTCATATCTTATAATTATTAAGTGATAGCCGCTTTTTACACAATTTAACAAAGATACGACATACTATCTGTTATACAATGATATAAGTCATTGCAACAACTGCGATATATCAAGTCATGCAAATTATGCTATTTTTGTTTTAATATGCCTGCAGCTGCGTATAAGAGCTACAGAAGATAAGAGCTATGAAAAAAAAACATGCCGCCAGTATCCTTATCTGTCCCCTTGCCTGGGGCACGGGCCATGCAGCAAGGGTTCAGCCCATTGCACATACACTGAGGCAGAGGGGATATAATGTTATCCTGGCAGCACCCCCATCCCTGGTGAAGGCCACGGATTATGATATATACAATAAAATTATTTCACTGCCCTCGCCCTCCGTACGCTACTCATCCATGCTGCCCCTCCCCCTGGCCCTGCTGCTGCAGCTGCCGCTGTTCCTGTTCACCTTCCTCTCAGACAGGTGCCGGCTCCCGGGCATCATACGCCGCCATGGCATAGATATGGTGATAAGCGATAACCGCTTCGGGCTGTGGACAGGAAAGGTGCCATGTATATATATAACACACCAGCTGAGGGTGATGATGCCCCGTGCCCTGCGCTTTGCCTCTGCTCCCGCCACCGCCATACACCGTGCCATAGCCGCACGCTATGATGAATGCTGGGTGCCGGATATGCCGGGTGAGGTAAACTTCAGCGGCCGGCTGTCACATAAATGCAGAAAGCCACCCCGCACACGCTATATCGGCATACTGAGCCGCTTCGCCATCAGTCAGCCACCAGGCGGGAGCCAGCCACTCCCCGGCACACCCTATACCCTGGCCTTGCTGTCGGGACCCGAACCGCAGCGAAGCATACTGGAGGATATTATCATATCACAGCATCACTTGCTGCCCGGTAAGCTGGTGGTAGTGGCAGGCAGGGCGGAAGGGAATAAAAAAAGAGGGAGTGATGGCAAAAACATCATAAGCAGCAGGGAAGGCCAGGACACGAAAGGCGCAGAGAGCAATGGCAGTGATAAGAACATGCTTCGTATACCCTGGGCCGACAGCCGCTACCTCAAAAACCTGGCAGAGGGAGCATCCTTTATAATATGCCGCTCAGGCTACAGCACGGTGATGGACCTTGTGACAGCCGGCAGAACAGCCCTGTTGGTTCCTACACCCGGGCAGCCGGAGCAGGAATACCTGGCCGGGTACCTGTCGGCCCGCCACGGCTTCAGCACGGTATCCCAGAAAGAGCTGGCAGCAGGGAAAGTGAAAAAGGTACAGGATCTGGCAGCTGGGGAAGTGACAAAGGGACAGGATCTGGCAGCAGGGAAAGCGAAAAAGGCAGAATGGTTTGTAAGCAGCAACAGACTGCTGTCGGAGGCGCTGGATGATATACTTAAAAATATATAAACCCGGGAGCTGCTATTATCCCCTGCGGCCTGGTGGCCCGGCACCGGTCAGGCACTTATCCATACCGCTAAAGAACAACCATAACAAGCCATACAACAATAAAGCCCAGGGCAAAACCCGAATATATCTGTGCCGGCTTATGCGACCTAAGGTAGAGCCTGGCAGCCATAACCATGCCTGATAGCAGTATCACCGCCAGCCATATAAGCGTAAGGTTGGCATACATACGGGTTGAAAGAGCCATAACAGTAGCCAGCAGGCTCCCCAGTCCCGCCGAATGAACAGATATCTTCCACCTGGTGGTTATTATAAGCACCAGCACAGCCAGTATGGTGGTGGCCAGCACAAAGGAGCGTATGAGCTCAGGTATTTGAAAGGAGTAGAACAGTATGGTTGTCAGCAGGTACATCAGGCAGCCTATGGCCAGGGGTATGATCCTGTCAGTACGTGTATTCATGGTATAGGATGATATGATATTCTTATACCTTAGCAGGGGCATCAGGGCCACAGGCACCACGGTCATATTGACAAAAGCCAGCAGCAGCACGGTACCCTTGAGGCCGTCATAGCGTATAGCCAGCTCATAGGAAAATATGGTGGGTGTGTAAAAGATCATCATCAGACCGTACACAGGCAGGAAGCCCGGGAAGAACATCACAGACAGCGTCTGCGCTATAACTTTCAGTATCCTGTTATTGGGTTCTGCTGTCATCATGCCTCCTTTCTGAGTCTGGCCACGGGTATATTAAGCTGCTCGCGGTACTTGGCCACCGTTCGCCGTGCTATCTGGTAACCTTTAGCCTGCAGTATCTCCGTCAGACGTTCATCGGTGAGGGGTTTCTTCTTATCCTCGTTCTCAATAAATTCCTTCAGTGTCCTCTTTATCTCACGTGTTGATACCTCCTCGCCACTATCAGTCTGGAGTCCCTCCGAAAAGAAATATTTAAGGGGCAGTATGCCAAAATGTGTCTGTATATACTTGCTGTTGGCCACCCTCGATATGGTTGATATATCGAGTCCCGTTGCATCAGCTATATCCTTCAGTATCATAGGTCGCAGCCTGGAATCATCGCCTTCCAGGAAATATTCGGACTGGAAATCCAGGATGGCATTCATGGTCAGCAGCAGGGTGTTATGCCTCTGCTGCATGGCGTCGATAAACCAGCGTGCAGAATCCAGCTTCTGCTTCACAAAGCTAACGGCCTCCTTCTGCTTCTTCGTCTTATCCTTGCTGGCGGAGTAGTTCTCCAGCATCTCGGCATATGTCCTGTTGATCTTGAGCTCCGGCACATTGCGGCTGTTAAGGCTTATCTCCAGTCCATCCTCGGTGTACTCAAGTATAAAGTCGGGTACTATATGGTAGCTGTTCTTGTTCATGGGATCGCTGAATGAGCCTCCCGGCTTGGGGTTGAGCTTCAGTATCTCATCCAGCGCTTCCTTCAGCTCACTGTCATCAAGGTCCAGCCGCGCCTTTATCTTATCATAATGCTTTTTTGTAAACTCATCGAAATACTTATCCAGTATGCTGGTGGCGTTACGTATAGTGGGATTGTCCTGGTCTTTCCTTATCATCTGCAGCATCAGGCATTCGCGCAGGTTACGGGCGCCCACGCCTGCAGGTTCCATGTCCTGCACTATATCCAGCACCTCCTTCAGCTCCTCCTCGGTGGTCATCACGTTCTGTGAGAAAGCCAGGTCATCAACTATATTCTCCAGCTCCCTGCGCAGGTAGCCATCCTCATCTATATTACCCAGTATATAGTCAACCAGCTGCTCCTGCTTTTCCGTCAGCGGGCGCATGCTTACCTGGTTGGCCAGGAACTCATGGAAGGAGCGCCCGGTGGAGAATGGTATCTCCGACTTCTTATCCTCACCTTTGCTGTAATTCTTAGCCTCCAGCCGGTAATCGGGTATATCCTCATCCTCTATATAGTCGTCAACGGAAAACTCATCCTGGTCATTATCATCCCTGTCCTCATCTTCTGCCTCACTGATATCCGGCTCATCATCATTGCCCTCTTCAAGTGCCGGGTTCTCCTCTATCTCCTTCTTTATCCTCTGCTCCAGCTGCATGGTAGGTATCTCCAGCAGCTTGATCATCTGTATCTGCTGAGGCGACAGCTTCTGTAAGAGCTTCTGTGATAATCGTTGTTTTAACATCTTTCTTTTCTCCTCTCTAAAATTCAGCTTTACCCGGGGTACGCGGGAAAGGGATCACATCTCTTATATTCTTCATGCCCGTAACAAACAGCATCAGCCTTTCAAAACCCAGCCCGAAGCCGCTATGGGGTGCCGTTCCGAACCTGCGCGTCTCAAGGAACCACCACAGATCACGCTCCGGTATGCCCAGCTCCTTTATCCTTGACTCCAGCCTGTCATAGTCCTCTTCCCTCTGTGAGCCTCCTATTATCTCTCCTATCTGCGGGAACAGCACATCCAGTGCCCGCACTGTGCGACCGTCATCATTCTGCTTCATATAAAAAGCCTTTATGTCCATGGGGTAATCAGTCACCATAACAGGTCTCTTATAGTGCTGCTCCACCAGGTACCTCTCATGCTCGGCCTGCAGGTCGCTGCCCCAGCTTACGGGAAATTCCCAGTCGCGACCGGCAGCGGTCAGCACATCCATGGCCTCCGTATAGCTTATCCTTGCATATTCATTGTCCGCCACAAAGCGAAGCCTTTCAATAAGCTCATTATCTATCATCTTATTGAGAAAAGCCAGGTCCTCCCCGCAGTTATCCAGTGCATAGCGTATAAGGTACCTGGTAAAATCCTCGGCCAGGTCCATATTGTCATTTATATCATAAAAGGCCATCTCCGGCTCTATCATCCAGAACTCGGCCAGGTGCCTGGGCGTATTCGAGTTTTCGGCCCTGAAGGTGGGACCGAAGGTGTATATCTCGCCAAGAGACAGAGCTCCCAGCTCCCCCTCGAGCTGACCGGACACCGTAAGGTTGGTCTCCTTGCCGAAGAAATCCTGTGAATAGTCAATATTACCATCCTTATCCACCGGCGCATTGTTAAGGTCAAAGGTGGTAACCCTGAACATCTCTCCCGCCCCCTCGGCATCGGAGCCCGTGATGATGGGTGTGTGCAGGTAGTAATACCCCCTGTCATTAAAATATTTATGCACGGCATAGGCCATGGCATGCCTTATCCTGAACACAGCACCGAAGGTGTTGGTCCTGAACCGCAGGTGGGCTATGCCCCGCAGGAACTCCATGGAGTGGCCCTTCTTCTGCAAAGGGTAAAGCTCCGGGTCGGCAGCACCATACAACTCTATCCCGGAAGCCTGTATCTCCACGCTCTGGCCCTTGCCTTCCGACCTTACCAGCCTGCCTTCCACAGCCAGGCTGGCGCCAGTGGTGATAAGCCTGAGCATGTCCTGGTCAAAGGACGGCACTTCAACCACCACCTGTATATTATTTATCGTTGAACCGTCGTTAAGGGCAATAAAGGATATATTTTTGTTTCCGCGCCTTGTACGCACCCATCCTTTCACCAGCACATCCCTGCCCGGCTCCGACTCCAGTACCTGTTTTATTTTCTCTCTTTGCATAAAGATCCTGCTTTTGTCATATTCTTTTTAGTCACGACAAAAATAAAAACTAATATTTAAAACAGCACGGTTTTTGCGGGCTAAATGCTTCCGCCTAGCCATACATAAACTGTGCTATCTTGGCGAAGTTAGCCCTGGGATTAATACAGCACACCGGTATCTTTTCACTGTTGGCTATCAGCTGCTGCTCCTGTGCCCCAAGCACATAATCAGCCATACTGATATTCTTGGTGGTCATAATAAGAATGAGATCAGCATTGATTTTTTTTGAAAACTCAATGGTTTGTTGTGCCATGCTGCCCTTGTCCATATCATGCAACTCATACTCTATATTATTCTGTATAAGGTATTTAATAGCAAAATTAAGGTTTATATTGGTCTTCTTCAGCAGGCTCTTGTCCGTGGTCACCGTCTTAAGTATATGTATCTTCGACTCGAAATACTTGCCCATGAAGATAGCCATCTTCAGCTTCTCCTTGTTCTCCGACCTGAAATCCACCGGGAAGACTATATTATGGTACTTATCCATATCCTCCGGCATATCCTGCACCACAATGAAGGGTACCTTGGATCCCACTATCACCTTCAGGGCCCAGCTGCCGGTTATCTTCTGCATACCCTTCATGCCATGGGTGCCCATAACCACCAGGCTGGCACCGTGCTCATTGACAAACTCAGAGATAGCAGTAAAGATATTGCCCGGTATAAGTGCCATATGAACCTCTAAGCCGTACTTCTCCCCGGCCTCGGCGGCTATCCGGCTCAGCTTAGCCTCCTTCTTTTTATATTCACCGGTCTTAATGTTCCTGTCCACTATATGAAGCAGGTCCACCCTGCCTTCTATCATCTTAGCTATCTTGGCTGCATGGGCAAGTGCATGCTCGGCCTTGATCGTAAAATCCCACGGGACAACAATAATTTCAGTTTCCCTGTTTTTTACCTTTACCTTTTCCTGTTCCATGATCGTTGGTATTATATCTAATGTAAAGTTAAACTCTTTTAAGAAATAATCAAATCATTCTGCCTGCTCACCCCTGTTGATTGCCGGCCCCGTTTCCGTCTGTCCCCTTGCGCGGAACAAGGTATGTAACGCCTGCCGCAACAAGCAGCGCCACCAGGAATGTCATCAGCCTCGCGGGTATGCCCTTCTCCGTATATGTCGACACCAGCACAGGTATCTTCTCCTCTGCTTCGGCACTGCTCCAGCGTTCACTTACCAGTGCGCCAAGCTCATTCCTGAAGCGGCTCACGGCTACATACTTCTCCCCCTCTATCTCTTCAAAAATCTCTGTCTCCGCCGGTGTTATCACCTCCTGCTCCACCAGGAAAGCTGTCTTGCCGGCCGTCACCCTGTAATGCTGCTCAAAGCCGCCGCTGATCCAGAAGATGGTGAAGAGGAGTCCCACCACCATGGTAGCCAGCGCCGCCCTGCCATGAAAACGCTTCCAGAAGAGGGACAGCAGTATGATAACCGAGAAGGTACATCCTATGCCTGCCCATACATAGCTGACAAGGGTGAAGATAAGGCGTGAGGGCGACACCCAGGCTATCACCAGGGCTATCACCGCCAGCAGCGCCGTCACCAGCCGCGAATGACGCAGTGAGCGGTCTCTCCTGGCCAGGGCTTCAGCTGCACCCTCTTTCTTAAGCAGGTTCTCCGACAGCTCGGTGGCCGACAGTATAAGCAGGGAGTCGGCCGTAGAAATCATGGCCGCTATGGCACCCGTTATCAGTATGGCCGCAACAGCGGGAGGGAAAAGCTGCAGTATAACCCTGGGCATAACATATTCGGGATCATCGAGCCCGGCCGGACCAAACAGTGCTATGCCTATCCACCCTATGCTCAGTGCTCCTATATATGCCACTACGGTCCATATAATACCTATATTGCGTGCCTTCTTTGCCTGCCGGGCATCCTTTATAGCCATAAAACGCATGGTCAGCTGCGGCTGCCCGCCCAGGTAACCGAAGAACCAGGAGAAGCCGCCGGCCAGCACCACTCCCGCCCCGAAGCCACGGGCCGTGCCTGTAAGCGACACATAGGACTCACCCGCTGAATGCAGGGCCTCCGGTATACCCTGTGCAAAGAGCCCGGGGTGGTTTGAAAGGTATATGATGCCCGCGATGGGACCGACCACCAGTGTTATGATCATCACTATGGCCTGTATCACATCGGTGTATACCACCGAGCGGAAACCGCCGTATATGGTGTATGGCACTATGATGGCCGCCGTAAGGAAAAGTCCCAGCTTAGGGTCAATGCCAAACATGGTGTGCAGGGTCTTGCCACCACCCAGGAACTGGGCACCCACATAGAAAAAGAAGAAAAAGACTATGGTCAGGCTGCCCACTATCTTAATCTGCCTGCCGTTCTCGCCATGCTTTTTGGATATATACTGGGCAAAGGTGCTTATATTATATTTCTCAGCCTCATCCCTGAGTCGCCAGGCCAGCACCACCCACGCCGTTATTATACCTGCCACACAGCCCAGTGCCGTCCATATCTCTGTCATACCCATAGCATAGGCAGCACCCGGGAGTCCCAGCAGGGCCCATGAGGACTCGCCCGTGGCCCGCTCAGACAGCGCCGCCACCCATCCCGGCAATCCGCGTCCCGCAATGGCGTAATCCTTGTTGGTCTTTACCTTACGTCCCTGGAATATACCCCAGCTGATAAGCAGGCCCAGGTAGATAACCATCACTATAAATATCTGCATCTGGTTTTCCATAATACGAGGTTTTTTGGTTTCTGACAGGCTAATTTAATCAGTTAAGCTGAAAATCCGAATACATGAGCGCTAAGAATTGTTGGTTTTTTTTATTCAATGTCGCCCGCACACCACAGAAGCGCGGCAGGTCACCGGGTAAGTAAAAAGAACCGGCAGGCTGTCAGAAAACAAGCCAGGAAAGCTTGGCTATGCGGTGAAAATACAAGAGAGTAAGAACCAGCCGGTTACCCGTATTATACCTGTGCCTCATATATCGGTACGAGGGAAATATATCTCCCATAATATATATATACCTGCGCCTGCGTCCGGGTATATTCCTTATCCTCTGCCTGTAATTTTTCCTCCTGCCTGTCCCCGCCACATTATCCTTGGGATTATCCAGGAAA
>JBKHBA010000318.1:0-2665 GCA_046542595.1 Bacteroidales bacterium
AGAATATTATGCCACATCATTGCCCTGCGCCTTGGTATTTTTGTTCCTACAATAACCTCACCCTTGTTTACCAGGTCGGTTCTTATATCAAAATAATCATTAATAACATAACCACCTGCAGTTATACATACGGTGGCGAATATCAGTATAATAAAATCTATCAGCGGCAGCTGCAGGTTTATATAACTTTCCGGGCCTGCCGGCACCACACCCTGGAGCAGCATTGTTCCTGCCAATGTATCTATGAGAGCATATCTTATAAACAACTGTGTTATAATTACTATCAGCAGGTTCTGCCATCTTATAAGTTTCAGGAAATCTTTCATAATCTACCAGTTAAAAGCGTCATTGTTCATCCATTTACCATGCAGTCTCAATACCTGTTCTATCACGTCCCGTACACATCCCTCACCACCTTTCATATCAGATATATAAACTGATATCTGTTTTATCTCATTATCGGCATCGGCCGGACAAACAGCCACACCGGCCATTTTCATCACCCTGAAATCCGGAATATCATCGCCCATATACAGTAGCTGCTCTTTTGTAAGTCCTGTCTTCTCCATATATTCCTTCATGACTGCGGTTTTTTCGGCAACACCCAGGTAGATATGCTCCACACCCAGTGATGCAAGCCTTTTATGAATTGATCTTGAGCTGTTGCCTGATATAATACACAGGCTGTATCCCTTTCTGGATGCCAGCTGCAGGGCATAACCATCTCGTAAATTAATGGTCCTCACAGGATCACCATTCATATCAAGGGATATTGTCTGTCTTGACAGCACCCCGTCAATATCAAAAACAAATGCTTTTATCTTCTGCAGTTCTTCTTTAAAATTACTCATGTAATCAGCCGGTATACTTTTTTATTATAGAGTCGCTTATTTGCCTGTATGTCTTTTGTAAATCCGGAGAGAAAGATAATAAATCCAAATGCTTTTCTATAGTATTTTTATCATTTCTTACAGCAGGCCCGGTCTGTGAACTTTCCGGTCCCAGATCCGACACCTTCTCCATTGTTTCCCTTATCAGTGGCAAAAGCACGCTAAAATCCATACCGGCCATGGCACTTATTTCCTTACCGGCATAATACATATGGTTAACAAAGTTACATGAGAAGACTGCTGCCAGGTGCAGGTATTTCCTTTTGTCACTGTCGAGTTCAAACACCTGTCTGCTTATTGAAGAAGCCACTGACATTAATACTTCCCTGGAATGGTCACTACCGGCCTCAATAAAAAGTGGAACAGAGCTGAAATCATAAGACCTGCCGGTGGTAAAGGTCTGAAGGGGGTAGAAAACCCCGGTATTATTCATATCCTTATGGAAGACATCCAGTCCCGCACTACCTGCAGTATGGGCTATAACTATATTATCCTCCATTTCCGTCTCATGCAATACAGTATAAAGTGCATCATCATTAACGGCCACAATAACAAGATCTGTTTCAGGAGGTATCACCAGCTCGCTGCCAGATACGCAGCCTGTCATTGCGGCCAGCTTTTCCGCTTTACTGATGCTTCGGGAAATAATTTTCAGCAGCCTGTGCCCTGACTCATCCAGGGCAACAGACAATGCTGAGCCCACCCTGCCGGCACCTATAATTACAATATTCATACTCCTCAATTTGATATTTGAGAAGAAAGATATGAAAAAAAAAGGATACCTGGTATGGGATAAGGCGTAAGCCGGTTCTACTTGCCGTAGAGGTCTTCGTAAACCTCTGTTACATCAATCATAAAAGCCTTGTAGTATGACTGGTAAGGGTTATTACTGGCTCTCATAAGGTAGTTGCATTCCCAGTAAACACTACCGCTTACCAGCATGTATGATCCGCTTTCATACTTCTTCAGTTCATCCATGTGTTCGGATATGTTACAGAAATTATATGTTGACATGGGATTTGATACAGGCTGAAACCATGCTGAATTATTTATAGTGTCATAATAAAGGTGAACAGGAAAGCCTTCCAGCTCTTTAATAACGTCACCATCGCAACCGCATTTAGGCTGCTTCTTACATGAACCAATGAATAAAACAAGGAAGAGGGTGCCTGCCACTAATATTTTGATTAAGACTTTCATTAAGGATATTATTTACACTGTAAAGTTATAAAACAAAAACATAATACCAACACTGGCATTATAAACAGGATATATCAACAAAAAACCTGCCAGTTTTAAATGCCCGGCAGGTTTTGTCTTATCATCTTTATCAGGCCTGGGCAGTTGGTCCGCCAAAATTCATAGGCATCACCGGTCCCGACCCTTTTACATTTTTAACAGGACCGTGCACTGATTCATATTTCTTTATATTATCAGCCAGTGCTCCCAGCAATCTTTTGGCATGCTCGGGTGTAAGAATAACCCTTGATTTAACCTGGGCTTTTTTTATTCCCGGCATTATCCTCACGAAGTCAACAACGAATTCAGAGGATGAATGAGTTATAACCGCCAGGTTTGAGTATATACCCTGTGCTACTTCATCATTCAGCTCAATATTGATCTGGTTCGGGTTTTTAGTGTTATCAGCCATAATTATATTATTGCTTTTCTTCTTCTTTTACTTCTTCTTCCTCTTCAGCCCGGGAGCCTTTCACAAGCGCCTCATATTCTTCCCTTGAACCTACGACAATATTATTATATAACCTGTCGCCTGT
>JBKHBA010000319.1:0-2658 GCA_046542595.1 Bacteroidales bacterium
AAGGACATTGGTCCGCTGTTTTCGGTATCAATCATTATTATTGCTGTAGCACCCTTGCTGAAAAGGCTTGATATTTTTGCCTGGAATCCCCGCTGTCCCTTGTATTTTTGGTGTATATCAAGGGGCAGTACCGGCTTATCTTTCCTGACAGGGGCACCGGTCATGAACACTATTATTTTGCCTTCGGTGTCAAGATCCTTAAAATCATTCCAGTTATGATCGGGCTCTTCAATTCCATATCCTGCCCATACCAGTGAAGTCTTTTCGAAATTGAGCTTGCTGCCATAGACTATTTTGAAATCTTCCCTGTGAACAAGCTGCCTGTCAGTTCCGTTTATATCCAGTTTCCATTTTAATTTATCATCATACACTGTTTTGATAAATGGCACATCCTGGAAGAATGATCTGTTTCCGTTTTGTGTTTGTACGGGCTCAATTTCTGCCGCTGCAAACTGAGTGGCAACATACTGTGCTGCTATCTCATATTCTGCTGAAGGCCCGACCCTGCCATTGAGGTAGTCGGATGCCAGGAAAAAGATATGATCACGTAATTCGGCGGCTGTAATTGAGTTAAGTGCTTCCTGTCCTTTATCCTGTGCACTAAGGTGAGTAGAAAATAGAAAAACGCTGAGGAGTATGTAAGCAAGTCTTTTAGAGTTCATGATTGATATCTTTAGTTTGGATTACTGAGAGGTAAAGATAATTATATATACTCCTTACAGGTCCCTGCCGACTGCGTTTTTAATATTTATTAACTTAATTAACAAAAGGGGATGGCAGTGTTAATGCTATTTTTCATTGAATTTTTCAGCAGCTTGCCCTCAGCCTTTGCCTGCCTTCGGCAGACGGACCAACCCTGCCGGTCAGATATATATCTTCAGTTTCATAAAGGCAAGAATTATCAGAAAGGCTATACCAAAGCGTATGGTATTTTCAAGGTGTATCTTCTTTTTTTGCCTGAAATAAAGTATTGCCATGATGATAAGGACGAGAATTGTTGATATGCCTGCAAGCAGGCTCAGGGTACCTCCCATGGGATATTCACCCAGTTTAAACAGTACGGTAAGCGGCACTAATGATATTGCCATGCCTGCCAGCACTGACCCGAAAATACGGAGGGGGGAGATGCCTTTGTATGATCCGGATCTGAATATCCCTTCAGGGGGGATATTGTTCAGCAGGGCAAAACCAAAGAAGTAATAAAAGACACCCAGAATTATCAGGAAGGGTATTGCCACGTACCATGCAGCTTTCAGTCCGGCCGCAACGAGAATTATTCCCACAAGTGATATAGTCAGCAGGCTGAGTTCAATTTTTTTCATGGTATATCGGTTTAGTGGATATCTTCGATCTCATCCCAGAAATACTGGAATTCTATTGACCTGTTGTCAGGGTCCCTGGCATAGAAATGGTAAATCCTGTAAGCGGCATTATCCTTTGGTTCTGATTCTGCATATCCTTTCAGCCTTCTGTGCATCTCATCCACCAGTTCGCGGGTTGGGTAGAAGAAGGTCAGGAGTGCTCCTTTTTCCGTTTCCTCCCTCTGGCAGAAGCCGAAGAGCATATTGCCAAAGCGGTATATGCGGCATCCTCCCTGGTCGAGCCACAGTGCTGCCCCCACTTTTTCAGTGTAGAATTTATGCAGTTGTTTGAGATTTGTTGTCTGGTAAAAGATTATTCCACCGTGGTTATGCATGATTATCAGGATTGTTTAAAACAAAGATAAAAAAATTAGTAAACCGGGCATGAATATGGCGGATCAATCTCATAAGCCAGGTGGATAGTATTTTCAGACTTATGGATATGCAATTACCTCAGTCCAAAGCGATATGATACTTTTACAAGGAATACGTTATTGGCTTTTTTATCGGTAAACAGGTCGCTGAGATTATTCATTACCTCGAATTCTCCGTCCGGTGAATAATAGTTTCTTGACTGTGACCATACAAGGAAGGCCGTTGATCCCGGCAGGAATTCCCATCTTACCACCAGGTTGGATATCCACTCGTCAACATTGAAGTCGGGGTTACCGAAGCCGTAGTCAGTATTGCTGTCGGTATCCTCATCAATATAATAATACCCGTCAGCCATGTTTATTTGTTCATCCGTATACAGATGATAGCGGTCTGAGAGCTCATCAGCAACCGGGTCGGTTATCATTTTAATTTTGCTGTATTTGCCTGTTGCAATGAATGGTTGTCCCCAGTACTGTACTGTAAGGTCGGGTGTGATATTATAATTTATCCTCAGAGACATATTCAACACTTTCTGATCTATCTTACCGAATATATATCTGTCCTGGTCATTAAAGCTCCTTCTTGTTATATACTGGAATTCATCATTGCGTACCGAGTATCCCGGACTGATGGATATCCTGAGTGTATTGAGGGGCCTGATTGTTATGCCCATATTATAATTTATATTGAGGGAAGCATCCTCCTGCATTCCGTGCATAAATGTGCCTGCAGAGAAAGATACTGTTTTCCTGTTATCCGTTGAAAAATTGATCCTGTATCTCCAGCTGGCCGGCATATCCATAGCAGGTGCCGCTCTCAGCATGGTGCTGGAGCTGGTAAGCCATCCAAAGCCACCGCCTGTGCCGGCGTTCCAGAAGTTCTTAAAACCGGCATTGACATTCCACTCATAGCCAACCTGCCG
>JBKHBA010000320.1:0-2653 GCA_046542595.1 Bacteroidales bacterium
GCCAAGGAAGTCACTATGGGCATTACCCCCGGTACCGAAATTAGTGCTTATGGATGTTTTATCATATGAATACTGGTAAGGGGCGTACCTGAACTGGTAGGTACCCGGACCCCATCCTGACAGTGGTCTCTCAGCCGTCATACGCAATGCACTTTTCCACCTGTTTATACGTTCAAGGTTTGAATCATCACTGGTAATATTAGCCACTGACTGCAGGTGCTCGGACATATTGCCCGATGATGTCTGATCAATAGTATTCATCTTCTGAATTATGGATGGCCACATAAATATCACTGCCAGAAGCACAAGCAGGAATGATGGTATACTAAATCTCCATGGTATGCCGGCCAGCATCAGCAGGCCAAAGCCGCCGGCAATAAACAGGCTTATCCATGCTGCACGGCTGTACGAGAAAATTATCCCTGCCGTAAACAGAAGCAGGGCCAGCAGGTATATTAGCTTTTTAAATCCAGGCTTAGTGGTATAGACAAACCATATGATGACAGGTATAAGGAAGGCCAGGGCGGCACCGAATGATGTATGATCATTGAAGAAAGGTCTGACGGATGAATGAGCCGCCACCTGGTTGAAGAGTCCGGATGAGGAAAGCCTTATAATATTATAAATGACCACCGGAGCCATCCCCAGCATGTAAGCGGTAAGTGTACGTTTAAGAAAAGCCGGGCGGCTGAACAGCTCCAGGGCAAGAAAATAAAAGGCCAGGACAAACCATATCCTGGCAATAAGGTATTTCACAGACACAAGGAATAAGCTGCTGGCCACGGAACTGACAGCCATCCATGCTAACATAATTATTATAAGCAGGCTTATGGGATTCTTCAGGAAAGAACGCTTATATTCCCTTCCGCCAATCATCCTGTAAAGCATTATAAACATTATTATAAAGGTCATGAGCTCTGTTGGCAGGAAGATATCAGCCGGTGGTTCATGAACAATAAAGCGGAGCTGCACCGAGAGGGGAACGAAAAATACCAGGATCAAAAAAAAGATGTCAAGGGAGCTTACGGCCAGCAGCAACAGCAGAAGGGCAGGCGGCACAAGCCATATTATATACATCTCCTGCATCACCGCCAGCATGGTTACTGCAAGAAAAAGGAGTCCGGATACCACAGTAACAATTAATTTCTGCGGTCCGGATAAATATATACTTCTCATTCCTGTTTCTCCTGGCAGCATCGGGCACTGTTTTCTGTTCGGGTATCTGGATCTGTTATCTTTCCTGTCCGGGTAGCTGTTCCTGCCTGCTGTCCACCCGGCATTTATTCATTATCCTGCAAGGGATTCCCGGTCTTTACCGTTTCCCTTCTGAGGGATATGCCTTCAGCTATCAGCATCACAAAAAAGACAAAGAGCAGTACAGAGATCGTTGAAAGAATAACAATAACACTCCTGCGCGGGAATGATTTTTTTTCAGCAACCTGCGCCTCATTAACAACCATTATATATGGAAAATCCGAACCGGCGGCTATTCTTGCCTCCGTTATCTTCTGGCGTATCATCCCCATATCTTCCACTGCCTGTTCATGGCTCTCACTGAGCCGTACATAAGCAGGACCATAATCAGCCATATTATCAACCCTGCTGTCGCTCCCGGCATACTGCCGGCCAGCACGGCTTTGTGCCTCCGTCATCATACCCAGTGAATCTTCATACATATTTATCAGCAGGGCCTGTTCATGCTGCTGTCCTTCAAGCACCCTGAGGTGCTTACGGCCTGTCTCTTTTATCAGCCTGTTAAAGGTGCTGTCTATCATTGATGCTATATCATTGGCCATGGCAGCAGCAATTTTGGGATCTTCATCCATTATACTCAGCCTTACGGACATAAACCTTGTCTTACTGAAATCGATACTGCGGTCCATCTTCCTGTTAAGCTGTGTATACCGGTACCTGGCATCCCCGGATATATCATAATGTTCAAAAAGAGAATACTTTTCCACAAGTCTTTCCCTTATATTATCTGATTGTAATATCTGCAGTATCCTTTCCACGGCCTGTTCATCGCCAAAAGTGCTTCCCCGGGTATCGGTCCCGAATAATTGTGAACCGGTCATACCTGCATTACCCGAGGGATAAAGTATTACCTCCGACTCATACTTTGGAATAATAAAAAGGGATACAACAGCCGATATAATAAAAGCTGCCAGTCCGGTAAAAAAATAAATCTTCCAGTTCCTGAGAATGAAATTAACAAAACTGAATGAGTCAAGTCGGAATTCGGGATAAGCTTTATCTTTCATCTTCAAGCGTATGACACAATCATAAAATGAGCGCAGCTGCCATATAAAGCAAATTAGTAAAGCGGCGCAGCATTTTCATGAGCAGGGTGATTAAAATATTAAGTCTCTTTTCTCTTTCTAAAGCTAATAAAAAAAGTGTGATATATTGCCGGCCGTTAATACCGGCCGCTATACAGCCTTTATCACGTAATAATTCTTTTTACCCTTCTGCACCAGTATATACTTATCATTAAGCAGGTATGTTTCGTCAATCATTGTCTCCGGGTCCTGAACCTTAAGCTTATTAACAGACACCCCGCCCCCCTGCATTAACCGCCTCATCTCCCCCTTAGAAGAGAATATACCGGTATGTTCAGCACAGAGGTCAATAATACCCACCTTATTTTTCAGTA
>JBKHBA010000321.1:0-2650 GCA_046542595.1 Bacteroidales bacterium
AAAGAGAAACAACTGATCAGTGCACTTATTGAAGGCGAAGACAGTGCTTACAGACATATTATTGCTAAGTACAGGGAGCCGGTTGTAAGGTTGTGCAGGGGCTTTACCGGGTCGGAAGATGATGCTGAGGACCTGGCGCAGGATATATTCATCGAGATCTTCCGTTCTATAGGAAGGTTTAAAGGCAGATCATCTCTTTCCACATGGATTTACCGTATTGCAGTCAATAAGTCAATTAATTTTGTCAGGGACAGGTCTAAACGGGACCATGATGATTATGCTTCGGCAGCTGAGATTGAAGGTGGTGATAATGGTCATTCAGCTGAAGGCCGGCTGGTGCAAAAAGATCATGCCACGGCATTACACAGGGCTTTGGAGAGACTGCCGCAGTCACAGAGAACGGCTTTTGTACTGAGCAAATATGAAGATATGAGCTATAGCGAGATTGCCGGTATAATGAAAACAAGTGTCTCATCGGTTGAGTCTCTCCTTTACAGGTCAAAAAGGAATCTTCAGAAGCATCTGTATGATTATTACAAAAAAAACATGAAATAGAGCGCAAGTTTTAATATTCATTTGTGTCAAATTAACAGAAAGAACAAAAAAATGGATTGCAGCGAAATACATAAGGATCTGATCTTTTACATCGAGGGGAGTCTCGCTGAGGAAAAGAGAAAGTCAGTGGAAGAGCATCTGCTCAATTGTGAAGATTGCTCAGCCTTTGCTGATATGCTGAAGGCCAGCCTTGATGTTATTGGCCAGGAAAAAATGGTAGAGGAAAATACCGCTTTTGCTGACAGGGTGATAGGTGAGATGAAAAATGAAGGGGCAAAGACAATTACCTTAACAGGTATCCTGCGCTATGCAGCCGCCGCGGCAGTAATCATACTGGGTGTTTTTTCAGGTATGAATATAGCAAAGGTGACCTCGGTGCCGTCTGAAAATGAGGTAAGTGAGTTCAGTGATGAGATTTATTACCTCAATGATATGCACCAGGAACCTATTGAGAGTTTCTTTCTGCTAAAATATGAGGATAATGAATAAGACAGCAATATATATAACAGTGATACTTTTCCTGCTGGTTACCAATGCTGCAACCATTATTACAACTGTCAGCATTAATAACCGGGATAAGGAAGAGGATTCTGCCACCTCCGTGATAGAGCTACCCAGGGATAACCGGGTCGGTTATTTTCATAACCAGATAGGATTGCGCGATGAACAGCGTCCCCTTTTCAATGAATATAACAGAGAGTTCAATATTAAAGCCGGTGAGCTGTCGGAAGAGATGAGGAAATTGCGCCACCGGATGGTGGATGAGGTGGCCCTTGAGAATCCGGACACGGCCTTGCTGAATGACATAGCCTCAGAATTCGGGGACCTGCATGAAGAGATGAAAAAGCTGACAATGGAATATTACTTTAACCTTAAATCGGTGGCAGACACTGTGCAAAAGGAGAGGCTGCATTTTATGTTCAGGGATATGCTTGACCCTGACGGCAGGATATACGGCAGGGGTCGTGGAGGCGTGGGACGCCGCATGGGAAGAGGTGGCGGAAGGATACAACGGGATTTTAATAATTACTGATGTTTAATATAAATAAATTAATAAATAAGGAATCATGAAAAGCAAAATCAGATTTATCGCACTTGCAGCAATACTGCTGCTTGCAGTCACATCGATCAGCAATGCGCAGTACGGACGGTTTAACAGGAACCAGCAGGCTCGTCAGCCTATGGCTTATTGTCTGGATATACCCGGACTCGATGAGCAGCAGAAAGAAAAGATAATGGAAGTTAACGAGGCCCATCGCAAGAAGCTGGATGAGCTGCGTCTCAAGAGGCAGTCAGCAGAAAGTTTCGAGGAGATGAACGAGATTGGTGCAGCTATGCTGTTACAGCATAATGAACATATAAAGCAGGTGAAAGCACTGCTTAATGAAGAGCAGAAGGAGTATTTAAATAGTACATCCTTCGGCATGGGTCCGAGAGGACTGCGTAATGCACCTGCTTACGGCAGGGGTGCCGGCAGGGCAAATGGTAATTTTGCACCGGCAGGCAGGGGCTATGGTCGAGGAAGAGCAGCCGCCCGCTTTGGCGGTAGGGGCATGGGGCCATGTGGCGCAGGCTATGGGCCTGGACGTGGTCGCTGGTAAGAGAGAATATAAGTCATTAAATATTAAACTGGAGAGTCCGGGATTACCGGTCTTTCCAGTTTTTTCTTATATACTCAAGGGTGTTTAATATCTCATCAACATCGGTGGTAGTAAGGAGTTTTAATCTTGTTTCCCTGAAATGAGGCAAGCCCTTGAAATAACTGGAGAGGTGCCTTCTCATTTCAAAGATAGCCCTGTTGCCTTCCTTATATTCAATTGACTTTTTCAGATGGAGGGTGGCAAGGTCCACAATCTCATCAAGTGATGGGGGAGGCAGTATTTCGCCGGTCTCAAGGTAATGCCTGATATCCCTGAAGATCCAGGGCCTGCCTACTGTTGCCCTTCCTATCATTATCCCATCCACCCCGTACCTCTTAAAAGCATAATCAGCTCTTTCCGGCCCGTCGATGTCGCCATTGCCAATAACAGGTATACTGATCCTGGGATTATTTTTTACTTCGGCTATAAGTCTCCAGTCAGCATTACCTTTATAC
>JBKHBA010000322.1:0-2644 GCA_046542595.1 Bacteroidales bacterium
GTATGCAAAGGCACCGGTGGAGATGGCAGGGAAAGCGATTGAATCTATCTTTTGCTCTTCGGCAAGCTTCAGTGCATTACGGTAACAGTTGGCCAGCAGTTTGTCTTCAGGTTTATCCACACCGTAAACAGGGCCAAGGCAATGAATTATATATTTATTAGGAAGTTTATTACCTGAAGTAATAACTGCCTCACCCGGCCTGATGGGTGCCAGGGGTGCGGTTTCTTTTTCCAGTCCGGGTCCGGCTGCGCGGTGAATGGCACCTGCCACACCACCTCCTGTCCTGAGCCGGGCATTAGCAGCATTTACCACCGCGGTGATGTCCTCCTGTGCAGCTATATTCCCGGTTATCAATTCAAGTGTTACACCTGATACATCTTTTTTCATTATCTGTCCCTATTTAAGATAAATCTTATGACAATTTTTGCTTATTACCCAATCTTATTAATCAATCTCCGGCATTTACTGAAAAACTGATAAAACATTATGCATATAAAGATATAAAGTAATTTGCACTCAGGAGTCATAGAAAAACAAAATTTGTTAATTATAATGAATCAGGATCATAATTGAACTGTACAATCAAACTCCCCAAACCATGGGGTTCAGAGTTCATTAACATAAGTAATGGTAAAGTATACGAAGATAATTTCTAAATTTGGCTGTTAACCGATACAATAAAACCACATCATAAACCGGGCATGAACCTGGCGAAACGATCTCATGGAAGGAATGAATTAAATTTTAAAAATATGAAAAGAAAAATATCAAACAGGATTGGATTTATTATTATTCTGCTGGCTATGTCTACCGGCCTGGTTGCACAATCCATAAGCGGCGACTGGTACTCGCTGATGAATGTTCAGGGACTGGACATGCAACTGTATATCCATATAGAGGAGAATGACTCCGGATTAACGGGCACATTTGATGTTCCGGAACAGGGCGCAGCCGGCATTCCCCTGAGCAGTGTAAAACTGGAGGACCAGAATTTCAGCTTCACCTTTGAACCTGCAGGGTTTTCTTTTGAAGGGCTAGCCAATAGTGATTACTCACAGATCATTGGTTATTTCAGGCAGGGGGATATAAACGTAATGACACGCTTTGGGCGTGAACCTGTTAAGCTCCCTGAGAGCAGTCCCGGTGCCATCAGGGAAATATACAATAAAGAAGAGCTATATATAGAGATGAGGGATGGCATTAAACTTTTTACATCGGTCTATTCACCTAAGGATCCGTCCGGGGAGTCACCTATTCTACTGTTCAGGACACCCTATAATGCGGAAGGTGGCGGTAAGGATGCCTTTAACCATTTCATTTCCATATACCACAGGTTTATAGAAGAAAACTATATTCTTGTGTTCCAGGATGTCAGGGGCAGATATATGAGTGAAGGGGATTTTGTTAATGTCAGACCCTTTATAAAAGATAAAAATAACAATGAGGTTGATGAAGCCTCCGACACATATGACACTGTTGAATGGCTTATAAACAATATTGAGAATAATAACGGAAATGTAGGAGTAACGGGAATATCATACCCGGGTTTTTATGCCACCATGGCAATACTGGCTGATCATCCTGCAATAAAAGCTGTTTCTCCGCAGGCTCCTGTGACCAACTGGTTTCTCGGAGACGACTGGCATCATAACGGGGCTTTCTTCCTTATCGACGGATTCAGCTTCTACACCGCCTTCGGAGATCCGCATCCCGGTGAGTCAAGAAGAAATTACCCCCTTAATTTTTCATGGGGCAGTGAGGACAACTACGAATTCTTCATGGATATGGGACCCATAAAAAATACAAGGGACATTTTCCCTGATTCAGTTACATACTGGCATGAGCTGTTTGAGCATCCCAATTACGACGACTGGTGGAAAGCCACGGTGCCCCTGCCACATCTGAAAAACGTAAAGCCTGCAGTTATGACCGTCGGAGGCTGGTTTGATGCAGAAGACCTCTGGGGCACTCTGCATACCTACAAAGCAATAGAAGAACAAAATAATGAAGATATTCCCAACCACCTGGTTATGGGACCCTGGGCACATGGCCAGTGGGCCGGTGAAGGAGGTGAAAATCTTGGTAACATACACTGGGAAAACAGTCCCAATGAGAGCTTTCATAATCTGGAACTGAGCTTCTTTAACCATTATCTGAAAGAAGAGAGCAAGGATGATTTTCCCGAAGCTTTTATCTTTATGACAGGTGAGGACCGCTGGTATGAGTATAGCGACTGGCCCCCCGAGAAGGCTAATGAAGAAACCATCTACCTGCAGGCAGGAGGAGCGATAAGCTTCAGCAAGCCAATAGAAGAGAATATGTTTACAGAATATATCTCCGATCCGGACAGGCCCGTTCCTTATATGGAAGGAGTGCATCTCCGAAGGGACCGGACATATATGATAGATGATCAACGCTTTGCCTCCAGGCGTCCTGATGTGCTGGTTTTTGAAACAGAGACACTGACGGAAGACCTGACACTTACCGGCCCTGTTACCGCCGACCTTTATGTATCAACCACAGGCACAGATGCCGATTTTATTGTTAAGATTATTGATGTATTTCCCGACATGGTCAGTCCACCCGCCGGGGCCGACATTGATGTCCCCCTGGGAGGTTACCAGATGCTTGTAAGAGGTGAAGT
>JBKHBA010000323.1:0-2638 GCA_046542595.1 Bacteroidales bacterium
AGCCCGCATAACAATCTATATACTTTCCAATGTAGCGGTCCCGGGACACTGCCGACGGAAAAAGTTCATCACTTATTTTATCTTCACTGGCAGCCCTGTCTGAAAACGGGCAGACATCCAGCACCTCCGCGTGGCTCTCACCTGTATTACCGGCGGCTGTTGCCACAATATTCCCGTATTCATCCATTCTCATCACGAAAGGTGAATCTGTGACAGATGCACAGGCCCCGCATCCGATGCAATAGCCATTTTCTATTACCCTGGCTGACAATTCACTGGATTCAGTCATATCTTTTTGTTTGATTATCTGTTTTTATCCTTACCGGCTTAAAACGCAATATCCTGGTTTTTATACCTGTCAACACCGGTGAAATTATTTCATTTATTTTCCCGTATTCATAAGTGCTCACTGAAAAATAGCGTCCCAACAATAATAATACACCCGTAGTGCTGAGGACTGTCACCACCAGGCGCAAAAAGCCTGGCTCCATCAGCAGGTGAGGCACCAGCCCGGCACCTGCTGCTGCTATTGCCACCGGCACTGACCGGCTTTGAACATCCCTAAGATACTGTTTTATGGATAAGCCTGTAATCTTCCTGGCGATAATTATCCTCATGGTACCTGCCACCATTTCAAGGCCGATAGCTCCTATGATTATTGAATAAGGCTCAAATCCAAGATTCACAAGAATAATTGCAAGGGGCAGGTTAAGGATAAGGGTTGTTCCTACCAGCGACTGGAACAGTTTTATCCGCCCCACTGATTGAATGGCCGTACCCAGACCATAGGTCAGCAGCTGGGTCATGCTTAACAATAACATCAGCTGGCAGAATATGATCGTATATTCAGGCACATCCTTCAGCCAGAGGTTAAGGACATATTCCATTTCTATAATCAGCGGTATGGCGAAAAAAGACAGCAGGAAAAAAGAAACCTTGCAGGCCAGCATTGACAGCCGCAGCATCCTTGCCCGGTCACCCCCTCCCTCGCTCTTTATTATCTGAGGGTTCAGTGATCTCAGCATATTAACCGAAAAAAGTGTGAGCTGGGAATTAACCTGGTGAGCAACAGCATATGCAGCATTGATAACCACCCCGAATGAAATGTTAAGTACAACTGCTATCCCCTGGTTCCTTACTATAGTACAGAATGAACCGAAAAGGTTCCATCCGGCAAACGACAGCATCTCCCTTATCAGCCTGCCCTTTATTACCAGACGCCGGGTAAACCTGCATTCACGGTACCTGCTGATACAGAACGATCCCTTGATCACCCTTATTACAATAGTTAGTGAGGCCATTAACAGGCCATACAGTATAAGTTTATCGGATGAACTGTATACCAGTAATATTGCTATCAACAGTTTAATAACCGATTCGACTATTCCTGTCAGCGCGTCAAAGAAAAAGTTCTCATGCGCATTTATTGCTGCATCATAGGGAACTGCATTTATAGTAAAAAAAGTACTGATAACCATAAAATGGTACACTGTCTTTGCTGTACCTATGCGCTCTTCAGGGATATTGAGAAAACCGTTGAACAGGAATATGCCGGCAATCTCAAGGATCACTACAATGGCCAGGCCTATTAAAAGGTGGAGAGAGGTACTGGAGGTAAAGACTGATCTCAGTTTGGATGCATCATCAGCCCCCAGGTAGAATGACATATAGCGCTGGGTTGAAATAGTCATTGCCACATTGAGGAATGAAAGCATTGCAATAACGCCGCCTACAAGATTGAATATACCATAGTCTACCGCTCCCAGGGCATCAAGTATAAGTCTTGTCGAGAATAATGATATTACAATTGTAATAAGCATTTTCCCGTAAAGAAAGCCTGTATTCATTGCTACGCGGCGTGATGCTTTCATTATCCCGATCGGTTTCTATTTAACTGTTTCCATTATGCCGGAACCAACCAGCTTTCTGATCTCACTGCCGGTAAAGCGCCTGATCTCCAGGTCCCTTTTCTCAGGTATTGTTATACTGAGGTGATGATCGGCCAGTTTCATTGAATAGATATAATATTTTTCATAAAGAGGCTTGAATTTTTCCAGGGGAAAAAGATGTGAAGGTATAATATTCGATTTATCCGACACCTCCACCTGGGCAAGGTCTGTTACTATGCCGGAACCAATTGACTTCAGTAACGATTCCTTCCTTGTCCAGAGCCTGTAAAAGGCCTCCTCCGGGCTCTCGCTGCCAGATATGTAATCTATTTCCCTTTTGCTGAAGTAATTAACTGCAACCTGCTCATAATCTATATTCCTGTCGGATCTTTCTATATCAATGCCGGGGAAATAATTTTTTACTATCGTTATTGCAAAAGCATATCTGGTATGAGAGATATTAAAATTCAGCACTCCTTCTGGCATATAGGGCCTGCCATTCCTGTCTTTAATAAAGCTGATGCTTCCGGGACCTATTTCAAGTTTGCGTGCAATCAGAAGCCTTAACAATGCATGCGAGAGGGCATAAACCTGCTTATCATTACTGTTTCTCAATTGCTTCACTCTCATTGCTTCGTCCCCGCTAAGCAGTCCGTTCAGGAGTGGAAGGGATTGTCCTGTATCAGACAGGAAGCCGTAATATATGTCTATTTCCGATGAAGGTCTTGCTTCAAGGTATTCATATGACT
>JBKHBA010000032.1:0-14635 GCA_046542595.1 Bacteroidales bacterium
ATGCAGGTACTTTGGCAACTCGTTCTTCATAGTTAAAGAAAAGGATGAAATTATTGGCTTTGCATGGGGATTTATATCACAGACAGACAAAGATATTTTCTTCCTGTGGCAGATAGGACTTGACAGGAAGTACAGGGGCAGGAAGCTGGCGCAAAAGCTTACAGGCAGGCTGATGGATTTTGCAAAAGATAATGGCTGCAAAAAATTACATGCTACGGTTGAAACAGGTAATATCCCTTCAGCGAGAATGTTCGAAAAAATGAATTTCAAAAATATCAGCCAAGGCAATACAGTAATTGAAAACGGAAAAAAAGCCATGGTCAACTATTATGGCAGCGGAACAAACCAGATACTGTATGAATATGTATTATAGAACCCGGGCATACCCGGCATGGTACCCTCATCTCCCCGCAAGCATTCCAGTCCTGCCCTGGAAATATCATAGCCTGACTGCTCCCCGCCCTGTCTCATCTCAACATTATTAGCACCACCCTGCACGGGAACTGTGAAAAAAATTCCCCAATGCATGTAAAAATTGCACAATCAATGTCAGGTCTGCCAGTGGCAGCATTTGCCTTTATCCCCTGTATCCCCGGCTGTTTAATGAACTGAGAGCTGCAAATGCCTTCTTTGGCATATTTTTTTACTGCATAAACATACGAACCAAAATAATCGGAAATATGAAAACAAAACCAAACAGAACAATTTTTAAAAAAACAGCTGATACCATCTTTGTGATGCTTATATCCGTAGCACTGGTCTTTATGACAGCTGCATGTGGCAGCGGTAGCCAGGAGGAAAAGGAAGAAACCGTCACTGAAGAAGACGTAGCACAGGAGATGGGTGAAGCTGCAGGTACTACGGCAGCATACCTGGAAGGTGAAAAAGACGAGGTTCTTAATAAGCTGAATGAGCAAGCTGCGGAGATGGAAAACAGGATCGATGAGCTGAAAGTGAAATATGAATCAGCCAGCGATGAAACAAAAGAGGAGCTTGAAGAACAAATTGAAACAATGGAGAACAGGCTCGGGACCTTTAATGAAAAGATAAAGGATATTGACGATTCTGCAGGGGATGCATGGAAAGATTTTAAAGAAGGTACAGCCAAAGCCATGAATGACCTGGAGAAATCCATAGAGGAAGCTGAGAAGGAATTTGAAAACAAGGATGTCTCATAAGCCGGAATTGCGGTTATGTCACCGGAGCCGGTGTAATGAACTATCCATCATTAATAATTAATAATTAATAATTTATAAATCAAAAAAAATACAGATATGAAAATGGTAAAAGTAATTGAAGTAATTGCATCATCAGATAAAGGATTCGATGATGCCACACAGAATGCAGTAAAAGAAGCATCAAAAACAGTTAAGAATATACAATCTGTATATATCAAGCATATGAATGCCAATGTTGAGAATAATGAGATTGTATCATATGCTGTAAATGCAAAAATATCATTCCTTATAGACAAGTAAAGGATGTATGGGAAATGCCGTAGCAGCTTTGTCGTGACATCGCCTTTGTGATAACTGACATGGTATACTCATAAGATGACGTGCCGGTAGCGCCATGGCAGGCCCTTAATAAATATTTTGAGCCGATGAAACAAAGCTTGAAAAAACTCAGGGGTTTTTCAGTTGAAGCGATGGATGGCCCAAAGGGGAAGGTACGGGACTTCCTTTTCGACGAAGAGCGCTGGGTAATCCGCTATCTGGAAGCGGATTACGGCCGGCTCTTCGGCAAAAAAAAGGTTCTGATCCCAAAAACATTCATGCAGGTACCGGATACCTATAATGAGAAGTTTCCTGTTAACCTTGAAGGAAAAGATATAGAAGCATGTCCCGGCCTGGATGAAGAATTAACGGTATCCAGGGCCTATGAGGCAGAGCTGAACAGGCATCTTGGAATAGATAATTACTGGATGTATGACTTCAGTAGCATGGGAAGCTCAATGTTATACCCTCCCAGGCCACTGAAGATACCACCAAAAGTGCTCAGCGAAAAGAATCTGGATACCGGCCTGCGCAGCTTCGATGAGGTCAGGGGCTACCGGATAAAAGCTAGTGACGGCATAATGGGGCATATCGATGATATTATTGTGGACGATAAAGACTGGCAGATAATATATATAATTGCAGACACAAGCAACTGGCTGCCATGGAGCAGGAAGGTGATGCTGCCACTCGACTTTCTTGACAATATAAGTTATATCGAGCAACAGGTAAGCATTGAACTGAAAAAGGAAATAATAAAGAATGCACCTGAATATGACAGTAGCCGTCCCCCCGGAATACAGGCAGAAAGAGCAGTTTATGAATATTTAACCATGCTTATGCTGGACAAAATGGAAAAAGAGAATAATTGAATCCGGGGAAACCAGAATCATAAATAACTGAAAACCATTATATAGCTGAAACTATTATGCAAATAAATAAGAACGAAGACAATTCAGGATTGATAAGTGCGAAAAAGTTCAGGGAACTGGCATCTGTCCATGCCCCTCATTGCATCACAATTATTATACCCACATCCCGCGCAGGCGAGGAGGTTGACAGCAGGCAGCTGCAAAAAAGGTACAAAAACAGCCTGAAAGAACTAAGGAATATATGTCAGGAAAAAGGGCTTAAAAATAAGGAGATAGTAAGATACCTTGAGCCCCTGGAATCACTGCTGGAAGATGTACATTTCTGGAGGAACCAGTCCGACGGCCTGGCTGTCTTCGTGCATGATGATATAATGGAATGCTTTACCCTGCCAGGCGAGTATAAAGAAACAATATACCTTGCCGATCATTTTTACCTGGTGCCCATAATTCCCCTGTTCAATGATGACGGTATATTTTACCTGCTCAGCCTAAGCCTCCGTAATGTTAAACTTTTTGAAGGCTCCCGCCATGATATAACAGAAATAGTGATAGACGACCTGGTGCCGGGCAGACTTGAAGATGCCGTGGGCTATGATTACGAGGAGCGCTCATTGCAGCACCGCAGCGGACAGGAAGGGGGAGGAACGGCAATGAATCACGGCCAGGCAATGTATCACGGCCAGGGGTCAGGTAAAGACGATAAAAAGGAAGAGATAAAAAAATTCTTCAGGGCGGTGAACAAAGGACTGATGAAGATATTGAACGAGGAGGATGCACCACTGGTGCTGGCCTGCGTAGACCATTACTATCCCATCTACCGTGAAGTTACAAATTATAAATATCTCTTTGATGAGTATATAAGTGGTAATCCCGATGAAGAAGATCCCATACTGCTCCATGAAAAGGCATGGATGCTACTGGAGGATCACTTCAGGCAACAAAGGGAGTCAAAGACAAAAAATTACCTCGACAACTCATCAAGAGGTATTACATCGGCTGACCCTGGAAAGATAATACCTGCATCAGTGGATGGACGTATTGATACACTTTTTCTGCAAAAGGACAGCGACCAGTACGGATATTATGACCCAGAAAACAGGGAGATAATAGAACACGACGAGAGTGATGCCCGCGTTTCCCTGTATAACCTGGCAGCTATGAACACACTGAAAAACGGTGGCCGGGTATATCTCTCCTCCCCGGATGAAATGCCTGAGGCCGGCACAGAGATAAACGCCCTTTTCAGGTATTGATTGAATACTATTTCTTTACAAGCTCAATCCTGTTATTAAAAGCACGGCCCATTACGGTATTATTATCGGCTATGGGATCTTCCTCCCCGTAGCCGTTATAAACCATCCTCAGGCTGTCAATGCCCTCTTCCAGCAGTGCATTATAAATAGTCTCAGCCCTCTTCCGTGACAGCTCAAGGTTCTCATCGCGCGGACCGATATTATCTGTATAGGCATCAATGCTCACCCCCATGGAAGGGACACTTTTCAGAGCGCTGGCTATCATGTCAATAATATCGTCACAATCACTTGTAAGCTCACACTCATTGTGTTTGAAATTAAAGTATAACACGGACTTGCCTATTTCACGAAGATCTTTCAGCAGGTCTTCATCCTTTATCTCCGACTTCAGCTCTCCCCTCTCAATAATGTTGAGCGTATAATAAAAGTCTTCAGCAAACAGGTCAACATAAATGCGCCTGTTATTATGATGTAAGACCATGTAGAGCTGTTTTTTCCCGTCACCGTAAATCTCGGCATTCAGCTTATCTCCTGTCTCCTCAAACCTTTTGAGGATGAGTTTGGGATCAATGGAATCATCAGATTCATAATAATAATATGACACCTGTCCCTCAACAGTATAGTTCTCCCCATTAACGTCACAGAAGCGATAAGCTCCGAAATCCCTCTGTTCATGGTCATAAAGGGTAAAACCGGGGATGGTACCGAAAATAAGATGCTCATCAGCCTTTTCCACTTCCTGTGCCTGGATGAAAGATAATGAGCCCAGTAATAATAAAACTAGTGGCAGATTTCTCATGGCAGTGAATTTTAAAATTCCTTCACATAAGTTACACAATAAACTGCCTCAAAGCAAATTTTTTACCTGCTCATAACTACCGCCACCGAGTTGATATGCCCGCCCATAGGGGGGTTCATCTTCCTTATACGCACTGTCGCTTTCTGCACGCCATCCACCCTTGCATATATGGAATCAAGTATTCGCCCTGCAATGTTCTCCAGCAAGTTTGATTTCTTCTCCATCTCCTGCTTTACTATCCTGAAAGCAACCTGGTAATCAACGGTGTCCTCCAGCTTATCCGTCCTGGAGGCTTTATCCAGGTCAGCTTCAATCGAAAGGTCTATCAGGAACTTATTGCCCACTATCTGCTCTTCCTTGAAATGACCATGGAAGGCATAGAACTCCATGTTCTCTATCTCTATCGAGGCCATGACTATTATTTTAAATGAATCAATAAAAGGCTAAAAATATCACTTAAGTGAATAAATAAAAAAAATATCCCAAATTCATCCTATTTTTGTAGCTCAAAACAGGATAAGTAATGAACGAAAAGAATAACAGTACAGGCAGGGAGACGTCTGACTCATCATCCCTTAATTTCATAGAGCAGATCATCAGGGAGGATGTACGCACCGGGAAAAATAAGGGACGTGTGCATACACGATTCCCGCCCGAACCAAACGGATACCTCCATATAGGGCATGCAAAAGCCATATGCCTTGATTTTGGCGCTGCCGAAAAGTTCGGGGGTAAATGCAATCTCAGGTTTGACGATACCAACCCCATGAAGGAAGAAACCGAGTATGTGGATTCCATTAAGGAAGATATACACTGGCTTGGCTTCGACTGGGAAGACAGGGAATATTATGCATCCGATTATTTTGACAGGCTCTATGATTTTGCCGTGGACCTTATCAACAGGGGCCTGGCATATGTCGATGACCAGAGTTCTGAACAGATTGCAGCACAGAAAGGAACACCCACAAAACCAGGCACGGAAAGCCCGTTCCGAAGCCGCAGCGTGGAAGAAAACCTTGACCTTTTTACAAGGATGAAGGCAGGTGAATTCAGTGAGGGCACTCATGTCCTCAGGGCCAGAATAGATATGGCCTCTCCCAATATGCACATGCGCGACCCTGTTATTTACCGTATTGTTAACCGCGCTCACCACCGCACAGGAAATAAATGGCATGTTTATCCCATGTACGATTTCGCGCATGGGCAGAGCGACTATTTTGAAGGGATAACACACTCACTCTGCACCCTCGAATTTGAAGTGCACAGGCCCCTGTACGACTGGCTTGTAGACAGGCTCAGGACAGGCGATTACCGTCCCAGGCAGATAGAGTTCAACCGCCTCAACCTCACCTATACCGTTATGAGCAAGAGAAAGCTGCAGGAGCTGGTGGAAGAGAAACTTGTTGACGGATGGGACGATCCGCGTATGCCTACCCTGTCGGGATTAAGGCGCAGGGGCTACACCCCGGAGTCAATACGCAACTTTGTTAAAACCATAGGATATACCAAGGTAGAGGCAATAAACGATTTTGCCCTGCTGGAGCATGCCGTACGTGACGACCTGAACATAAAAGCACCCCGCGTATTTGCCGTACTCGACCCGGTGAAAGTTATTATAACCAACTACCCGGGAGACAGGCTTGAAGAGATGGAGATAATAAACAATCCCGAGGACGAAGCCATGGGAAGCCGCAAGGTGCCCTTCAGCAGGGAGATCTTTATCGAAAGGGATGACTTTATGGAAGATCCGCCCCGCAAGTTTTTCCGTCTGGGTCCGGACCGGGAGGTAAGGCTGAAAGGAGCATATATCATCAAATGCACTGATTTTGTCAAAGATCCTGATAGTGGACAGGTCACTGAAATACACTGCACATATGACCCTGACACCAAAAGCGGCGGACCGGCAGCCGGCAGAAAGGTAAAAGGGACACTGCACTGGGTCTCGGCCCCTCATGCCTTTGACGCCGAAGTAAGGCTGTATGACAGGCTTTTTAGTAATGAAGACCCCATGGGGCAGAAAGATCATGATTTCAAGGAGTTTCTTAACCCTGACTCCCTGCAGGTTCTACAGCACTGCAAGCTGGAACCCTCGCTGTCAGAAGCACAGCCTGGAGAAAAATTCCAGTTCCAGCGACTGGGCTATTTCTGTGTGGACAAGGACTCCGCACCGGGCAAGCCCGTCTTTAACCGTACAGTGCCGCTGAGGGACACCTGGGGAAGGATGACAAAAAAATAGTGCCTGTTCTTGCTACTGAATTGAAAGTGTTATACCTTTGCAAACCTGGTAAAATTGCTTCGTGGTGTAATTGGCAACACGTCTGACTCTGAATCAGAAGAGTCCAGGTTCGAGCCCTGGCGAAGCAACAAATAATTATTGCTAATGCCATGATTATGGCATAGGCCTGATCTCTCCTATTTTCATATTACACTTATTTAGAATATTTTTGTCTTCACTACCAGGGTAAGGGAACTATTTAACAGTCATTATTAAACAGAACACGTACAACACTATATATAGAATAAGACAGGGAATATTTTAAACTCTTAATTTAAAACAATAATGAAAACAAAAATAGCAGTCGCCATAATTCTCTCATTATTTCTTTGCGTAAGTGTGTCAGCTCAGGGTAAAAACAAAAGAAAGGTAGTACTGACCGGGAAAATTGTCAACAAGGACAGCTTACCTGTAAGCGATGTAATAATCTTCCTTGACGGAAAGAAAACAAATAATGTGTCCGACGCAAAAGGAGAATTCAGAATTAAATTTAAACCCGATATTAAAAAACTATCATTCCTGAGTGCTGAATACGGAGCATTCGAGGTTGACTATGTCGGACAGGAGAAGCTTGAAGTAATGATAAACCTTGAATCCAATAAACTAACTGTCACTCCTTCCCATAACGGAGAAGTTGTTGAAGCAGGATATGGCAGGATCAGTAAGGACGGCCTTGCCGGGAGCATCTCTTCCATAGAGAGTGACAGGTTCAGGAACAGATCATACAAGAATATTTATGAAATGATTGTTGGTGAAGTTTCCGGCGTAACAGTAGAAGGAACCACAATCAGGATAAGGGGAATAACATCATTAAACTCTTCTAATGAGCCCCTGTTAATCCTGGATGGATCACCCGTCCATTCTCTATCGCATATCTCCCCCGCTGATGTGGAGTCAATCAACATACTAAAGGGATCTTCAGCTGCCATTTACGGTACAAGAGGAGCCACTGGTGTTGTAATTATAAAAACCAAAAGAGGCAGTAAAAAATAAACAGGAACGCCGGCTATGGGGCAACACACTCAGGATGGCGTAACCGTGACTTATAATACAGCCTCTGCGGTGTACCAAAAAAAAGCGGAAGTTCAATAAAACTTCCGCTTTTTTTAATTCATATATCAGCAAACTGATAATCCCTTCAAACCGGATCTACTCATGTTGGTTCTGAACCATATTGGGGTTGGCATCAATCTCCCTCTGGGGGATAAGGAATACCCAGTTAGGATTAACGCTGGGCCTTTCCTGGTACATACCATCCTGGTAAAGATCAGGATCCGCTCCTGTTCCGGTCATATCAAGCTCCTCGTCATTCCTTAACATATCGAACCACCTGAACCCTTCAAAAAATAATTCAATCCTTCTCTGAAGCAGTATCTCATCAATAAGATCCTGTCCGGTGTTAGTCGACTCAACATACCCGGCATCCCTTTCTGAAACCAGTTCATAAAGCACATCCTGGGCTAATCCATCCTGATCATCGCGTGCCAGGGCTTCTGCCTCTATCAGGTACATTTCTGATGCCCTCATATGTATTACATCCATTGGATCAATTGTAGGTCCATTTGACTGCGATAATTTAATGTGCATATAAGGTATCATATTATGTGCACCCGAATTATTTACAATCTCCCTGTAGGCATCAACAGCATCATCATACTCATCTTCATCGGCATACCTGCCGGCATTTTGCCCTTCATCCCAGTCGTCAAAGGTGCTTGGGGCATCCTCCAGTATCAGGTCTCCCCGGTAGTCTGTATCAGGTATCTGGGCGTATAACAGGTGATTCATAAACTTCGGGTTGCTCCTGTTCTGCGCCCCATTGAAGTTATTGGAACAGTAATAAAAATAGGAATAATAATATGAAGTCTGGTCCTGGATCATCTTTGATCCCCAGATCCACTCCGGGTTATCCCAGTTATTAAATCCTGACTTATACTGAGCTTCGCTCATTAAAGTATATCCCTGGCGGGCAGCATTGGCATGTGTTGCTGCATTAGGCCAGTCGCCAATAGTTAAATAAACCCTTGCGGCTACACCATGTGCCACATCCTCATTAAGGTGTGACAGATCTTCTCTGGTTGAGGCATCTTCAAAATGGATTAAAGCTTCATCCAGGTCATCAGTGATCTGGTCGTAAACCTCCTGAACCGTATTACGTGCTTTTCCTTCGTAAGGAGGTTCAGTAGCAGTCATAATTGGTACACCCAGATCCGTGGACGGGTTTCCTACCATATACGCTTTGGCAAAAAACTGCACCAGCTGAAAATGTGCCCATGCCCTGTAGGTATAAGCCTGCCCCAGTACATTGTGCAGGTCATCGGACGCCGGCAGTTCATCAGCGGCATTGATAATGTTATTAACCGATCCTATGATATTGTAATAATGGTACCATGCAAAAGACACATCTCCCCTGGTAGCATCGGTATGCATTTTCCATTGTATGCGATAATTGTGCCAGCCATTACCGGGAGTAGAATGCAGGGCATCACTGGCTCCGTACTCTGCAGTAGGTATCATAAATTGTTGCCCGGCATATGCGCCAATCCGTCCGTTCTGAGCATACATTGTCCGGTGAACACCGTTCATTGCCAGCATCATATTTTCAACTGACCCTAGCGCTGTCTCATTCGAAACAGCGGTGGTAGGAATCGTTTGTAAGAACTCTTTTTCGCATGAGCTAAAGCCCACTATAATCGTAAAGATTAAAACGAACCTTAAAATTTTATATTTTGCTTTCATAGCTATATTCTGTTTAAATGATAAAAATTAAAACTGCACATTATTGCCTAAAATTATAGACTTGCTTGGACTGTAAGCAAATTCGCTCTGTGTTCCGGCGAAGTTATAAGTTGGATTCATCCCTTTTCTTGCAGTAAACAAATAAAGATTTTCACCGGTTGCGAATACACTTAACCCGCCTACTCCCAGCCTATTCAGAGCTTGTCTCGGAAAATCGTAGCTTAATGTTACACTTCTAATATTCAAGTAATCGGAAGATATAAGGAAATAGTCCGATGTTGCATATAAGCTGGTGTTAGAATATTGCATCCTTGGTATGTCTGTAATATCTCCGGGATTTCTCCAGGAGTTCTTAACATCAGGATGATAGGACTCTCCTTCAACAGAAGACATCATTCCCCGGTAAACACCATCTATCATTTCTCCGCCAAGAGAATAAGTAAACAGGGTGTTTAAGGTGAAACCCTTATAAGTAAGGGTGTTCCCGATAGATCCCTGCAGATCAGGGAATGCAGATGCTCCAACGTAGCCATATCCTGCATCATTATGATTTTTGGTAAGTACCGGATCACCATTTGCGTCATAAGCCAGCTGCGTGCCTATCACATTATCGTCATCATCGGTTACATCTTCCCAGACATGGAATCTTGTGGCTCCGTCATCAGGGTCAACATCGTAAAACTTCCTTAACCAGAAATCATAGATAGAATGACCTTCTGCCCATCTTTTGGTTCCGCTAACGAATGGCTCAGGAATATTTGTAATCTCATTGTTAATGGTTGATCCCATCAGGCTCAGGTTCCACCTGAAATTTTCAGTCCTTATTATGTCTCCATTGATATTAATCTCCAACCCCCTGTTAAACAAAGAGGCAATGTTTCTTGGCTGACTTAACAGGCCCATAGAAGAGGGTAAGGGCATCGAATACAAGAGGTCATCAGATTGTCTGTTATACCATTCAATACTACCATTGATCCTGTTAAACATTGAAAAATCAAGAGCAATATCAAAGGTTCTGTTTACCTCCCATGTTAATGCCTTATTACCTACAGTGCTCCAGCGAATACCGGGAGATGTGGCATTAGGATAGGTAGTGAAAAGAGCCTGATAACCGTAAGAACCAATATTGTCATTACCTACCTCTCCGTATGATGCTCTAATCGACATGTTATCCAGCCAGGTAAGAGAACTCATAAATTGTTCTTCGCTTATTCTCCAGTTAGCTCCCACAGAGAAGAAGTCACCCCACCTGACATCTTCATGGAAGGCAGAGGATCCATCCTTACGGTAGGAACCTTCAATATAATAAATATTATCGTAATTATATTTTATCCTTCCGAAATAACCTTCTGTTGTCTTATCGGTAGTGTAACTTGTATTGGATGAAGTATTCACAAAGTTATTTAACTCATATATACCGGTAACAATAAACTGATTCTTAAAGCCTCTCTGGTAAGTATAAGACCTGTCATATGCTTCGTGTCCGAGTAAAGCGGAAAAGTTATGAACTTCATTAAAGGTTTTTTCATAATTGAGTAACTGGTTGAAGTTAACTGAAGTCCTGGTATACCGGCTCTCATCCATCCTTCCTGTTGGGGCACCATCACCGATCTCCGGATTTTCAAAACCTTTGTACTGGTAGTTTTGTACATCAATACTACCATTAATAGTGGCAGTAAGACCATCCATAATTGTAAAGGTGGCAAAAACCCTGTTACCCAGGTTATTCCTTTTGTAGTCATCACTATTCCAGTTTAACTCTGCTATGGCATTCCTGCCCTGGTTAATAGGCCTTGAATGAAGTCCGCCATCATCATATTGTTTCTCACCGGCACCGTCGAGGATATACTCTCCGGTTGCCTGATCAACTAAATAAACAGGGTAAATAGGAGGTGTCATCCGGGCATTCCTGAACGGGTTGGCATAGGTGGCAGAATTTGAAGTGCCTATATCACTGGTAACCAGGGAAGCATACATGTTAGCCCCAATCTGCAGCCAGTCCTTAACAGTATAGTCTACGTTTAATCTGGTATTTATCCTTTCATAGTCGGACTTGATTATAAAACCTCTCTCGTCCAGATATCCAAGCGAGTAATAATAGCTTGCCTTATTGCTGCCACCTGAAACATTTAAATCATAGTTTTGCCTGTAGCCTGTTTGCTTTGCAGGCTCATACCAATCCAGATCAGGAAAACCAATCTCTGCATCCGGGTTTATTGTCCCGTCAGGGCCCACAATCTCATCGTTGGGTGTGCCCACAAAAGGATTATATCTTAAGCGGGAATAAATATTTTCATATGCATACGCTCTTCCATCTTCAATGGTAGCATCGTTTCCGGACCAGAACCTTGACTGTGCAAAAGCTTCTGCCTGAAGCTCATAATAATCAAAAGCATTTACTTCATCATAGAATGGCAGTGCCTGGTCAATTAATCCGCCCTGCGCTTTAAAATTAACAACCATACTTTCACTGCCCTTAGATCCTTTTTTGGTTGTAATAATAATTACACCGTTTGCGGCACGTGATCCGTAAAGGGCGGTTGATGAAGCATCTTTAAGTACTGTCATAGATTCAATATCGCTCGGATTAATACTGGACAGGCTTCCCGAGTACTCAGATCCATCCAGAATAATCAGAGGATTGGCAGATGTGTTTAATGTTCCCACACCCCGTATCCTGATGCTGGGAGAGCTACCCGGCTGACCCGAACCTGATGTGGTTTGCACACCGGTAGTAGAACCTGTTAGTACCTGGCCCACAGAGGATATAGAGCGACCCTCTATCTTCTTGGCATCAATCACAGAAGCAGAACCGGTTAAGGACTCCTTCCTGACTGTGCCATAGGCAACAACCATTACTTCTTCCAGACCCAGAACGTCTGGTTCAAGAGTTGCATCAATAACAGTCCCTTCAATAGGAAGCTCAAGTTCTTTCATCCCGATAAATGAGAAAACTATTGTAGATGCATCATCCGGAACTTCCAGTGTGTACCGCCCGTCAACATCAGTTGTTGTCCCTATCGTTGAGCCTTTCACATAAACCGAGGCGCCTGGTATTGGCTCGTTATCCTCGGCAGAAATAACCGTACCGGATATCTGCCTGGTTTGAGCATGCAGTGCCAAACTACCCATGAACAGGAGTATTGACAATAAAATCACAATTTTTTTCATAGAAAATAGGTTTTAGTTAATATGTACTATAAATGATATGTTATATAAATGTTATGCTAGGCAATATTTAGAATATCGCTTAGCATCGATACTAAAAGTAAATTTATTAAATTAATTTTTTTTTCTCTCTAAAAATCATAATTATGATATATATCATTTTAAAAGCGGTATCCTTTCCCGGATACCAATTATAATATAATTTTACTTAAAGAACAAACCGGAACTCCACCAACAATCATTTTCAGGCGTTTTAAACTGCAATAAAACAGTCAGTTGTATCGATCACACGGAAAAACAAAATAATAATCGATAGTTCAAACAAAAAGCCTGTGAACTCTCATTTTTATAAGACAAGGCAAAAAAGAGTGTTCTTAAATTTAACCCACACAATTACAGTGGCTGCTTATCCAATCTGTAAGAGAGCTTATAAAAAAAAATTTTGTGCTTTTGATTAAAAGTTTAGAAATAAAGCATAACACGCTTATTGGTAATGTAATAAAATCTCCCGCAAATTATGATGAGTTCAGGGTAAAGTATTAAGTGCATGTGGAGCCACTGCAACCGGGCATGCCCCTTTTTGAATAAACCTGAATAAACCTTTTATGCTCTTTCCAGGATAAATACCTATTATTTCTTTCCAGAATAAATACCTATATTAGTGTTATATGACAGAGAACGGTCTTAAAAGAACACTGGGACTTTTCCCCGCCACAAATATTGTTATAGCCAATATGATAGGGGCGGGTATTTTCACTACATCGGGACTCCTCATGGCTGACCTGGGATCACCCGTGCTGCTTATTGCACTCTGGGCGGTGGGTGGTGTAATTGCTCTCTGCGGTGCCCTTTCATACGGGGAGCTGGGAGCCAATTTTCCTGAAGCAGGTGGCGAATACATGTTTCTGTCGCGTATCTTCCACCCCTCACTGGGCTTCCTGAGCGGATGGGTTTCTTTTATTGTGGGCTTCTCAGCTCCTATTGCTGCCGCTGCACTGGGCTTCAGCGAATACTTTCTAAGGGCTTTCCCCGGACTCTCTCAATGGGTATCAGACAATACCTTCCTGGGAATAAACGGAGCATCAAAACTGTTCGCCGTAATCGTAGTCATTGTCTTTACACTGGTGCATTCAAGAGGCATCGAATTCGGATCCAGGATACAGAACTGGCTTACCATACTTAAAATATTGCTGGTGGCCGGACTGATAGTGGCCGGGATAGCTTTCGGCAAAGGAGACATGGATAATTTCAAGGCACAGAGCACAGTGGGAGAAGGCATATCAGGATGGAAAACAGTGGGCCTCGCCATTATGTGGATCATGTTTGCCTACAGCGGATGGAACGCATCAACCTATATCGGATCAGAAATAAAAAAACCAAAACGCAACCTGCCCGGGTCTCTGATCATCGGTACCTCTGCAGTAATAATACTCTACCTCCTGCTTAATGCAGTATTTGTCTATGCCATACCCGCCGGAGAGATGAAGGGGGTTATCTCCGTAGGCGGCCTTGCCATGGGCAGGCTCTTCGGTCCGGGTGCAGAAACAGTCTTTTCATTGCTTATATCCTTTGCCCTGTTTTCATCCCTCAGTGCCCTTATTATAATAGGACCAAGAGTATATTACTCAATGGCCCGCGACGGACTGTTCTTTAAATTTGCAGCCCGTACCAGCAGTCGTCACAGCGTCCCCCTGCATTCAATTTACCTCCAGTCGGCAATAGCAATAATATTTATACTTACCGGCACCTTCGATCAGATACTCACTTATATGGGCTTCTCCCTTGGTATCTTTCCACTGCTTACTATCGCCGGTTCCTTTAAGATCAGGAAAACAAACAAGATACATTCAAGAATACCCGGATTTCCCATACCGCAGCTTATATACCTGTCATCAGGCATCCTTATTCTTGTCCTCGCCTTTATGGAACGGCCCATTGAATCATCCATCGCCCTGCTCACAGTGGCAGCAGGTATACCTGCATACCTGATATTCTCTTCCCGCCGTTCATCCGGGGATTAAATTAAAAATAAA
>JBKHBA010000324.1:0-2627 GCA_046542595.1 Bacteroidales bacterium
GAATCCGGTACCGGCTCATTCTCCGGTTACAAAGTTTACTGATCCTGAGATCCTCACTCCCTCCCCTCCATCAGGGGGCCGTATTTTTCCATCAGTTCCTTATTGAGGTAAAGAGGGGGTTCGGCATCTTCGGGCAGCAGGCTTTTATAGGGGTGCTCCTTTGAATATTCCTCAAACTCCTTTTGTATGCTCTCCAGTTTTTTCCTGTCGGTAAGCAGGTCAATAGCTGTGGCTGCCATCACCCTGGCACCGGTATTAAGGCCTTTCCATGCAGCGGAACCGTAATAAGCCGATACGGCTGACCAGTGATGTCCTATCATGCCCGGCACACCACCGGGAAAACGCAGTGTTGCGGTAGGTGCCACCAGGGTTACCTCGCCTACATCTGATGAGCCCCCGCCTACCTGTATGCCTGAGGGCTCTTTAAGCTGTGCCGCCTCTTCCGGGAAGCCTTTCTCTTCTTTACCCAGTTCCTTTTGCAGGTTCCGGGCAAATTCATGCTCTTCTTCCGTCCATTCCGGCATGCCTATAAGATTGATATTTGACTGTATTGCCTCAGCCATGCCACGGTTTGAATGGCGCTGGTGAATGCCCGTGAGTACATTTATCTCCTCAAGCTCCGTGTCTGTGGCCAGTGCGGCAGCCCTGGCGCAGTTAACAACCCTCTCGTACATATCCTCAATGCGTTCATCGGTGTTCCTGACATAATACCATACCGAGGCATTATCAGGCACCACATTTGGCGCTTCGCCACCTTCCATCACTATATAGTGCAGCCTGTGGGTATAGTGCAGGTGCTCCCTGAGGTAATTGGTTGATATATTCATTATCTCAACCGCATCAAGGGCACTGCGTCCAGCCCAGGGTGCCCCGGCCGAGTGGGCCGTTTTGCCGCTGAAGGTGAAGATTACGGAGATAAGAGCATTGCCGCTGACACCGTAGCCAGTGCCCATACTGCTCGATGAATGATTGTCAATAACAGCATCAACATCATCAAAGACACCTGCCCTGACCATGTAGGGTCTGCTGATAACTGTCTCCTCGGCCGGTGAACCAAAAAACTTAATAGTCCCCTTTATATTATTCTCCTCCATGCTTTTCTTAACGGCTATAACAGAGGCAACAGCTGCCGTACCCATCATATTATGGCCGCAGCCATGGCCCGGGGCTCCTTTTATAATGGGGTCCTGTGTCGGGACCCTTCCTTTCTGTGAGAGCATGGGCAGGGCATCATATTCACCCAGTATGCCAATAACAGGCTTGCCCTCACCCCAGGTGGCAATAAAACAGGTAGGCATGCCCGCTACATTGCTTTCTATCTCAAAGCCTTCTTCTTCAAGTGTGGCTTTCAGTAAGGCGGATGACTTGAATTCCTGTAAGCCCAGCTCGGCATATCCCCATATCTTATCGGATATCTTTCCGAACCTGGTGACCGTACTTTCCTGTCCCAGGTAATCCAGGGCGGTTTTTTTCTCTTTGTAGATCTTTGCTTCAGGTACCTCTATTATATTGTCCTGTGCTCTGGCAGTAAAAGCCAGCAGCGCTATAGCACTTATTATAAGCATGTTAACTTGTAAAAATTTCATGTCTTCCGCTTAATGGTTAGTAATACATAAGTAAATTTAATGTTTTTTCCCCGGGATAACATGGATATGCTTCTATAACATATAGCAGCTAAAGCCTTTTGATGATAATGGCAGTAATTATAACTCCTGCCAGGATACCACCTATATTAAAAGCTATATCAACTGGATTGAAGGTGCGTCCGGGTATAAGCAGCTGGTGAAACTCATCGGCAATGGCAAAAAGTACCAGTCCACCACTCAGATAAGCCAGTCTTGTCAGGCTTACAGACAATGAAGGGGGGGTAAAAGAAAGAACAGCCAGGAAAGCCAGTCCGCCGTACTCAACAAAATGAATAATATAGTCGAGCCGGATCTCTGACCGTGCTGTCTCTATCTTTGGTGTGGGTATGCCCGGAACCGAGGAAGCCACTATGATAAGCAGCACCCATACAACAAGTAAATACCTCGAAACAGGTATCAGACGCCTGATAAGATTAGTCATTTTGTTTAAATTTGGAGGATAAAAATAGTGATTAAAGATTCATAATGCTGCAGATAAGACTTACTTTTGTGTAAAATATTTAATTATGGTTTCTACAGAGCAAATAAGGGAGATTAAGGAACGCCGGGATGCGTTAAGGAGGCATCTTTGACCTCGATAATAAGAGGATACAGGCAGAAGAAGATGAGAAATTAACCGGAGAACCCGGTTTCTGGGATGACCCTTCGGCGGCAGAGGAGCAGATGAAGAAGCTGTCAGAGCTGAAGTCGTGGATATCATCCTGGGATGAGATGAGCACAGCTGTTGATGACCTGCTGGTAATATATGATTTTTACAGGGAGGGTGAGGCTGATGAAAAGGAGCTGGACACGCAGTATGCCGCGGCCCTGGAGCTGGTTGAAGAGCTGGAGCTGAAGAATATGCTGCGTAAAGAGGAAGATCAGCTGGGTGCATACCTTAAGATCAATGCCGGTGCTGGCGGAACAGAGAGCAATGACTGGGCTGAGATGCTTATGCGTATGTATATACGCTGGGGCGAAAGGAATGATTATAAGGTGAGG
>JBKHBA010000325.1:0-2612 GCA_046542595.1 Bacteroidales bacterium
ATCAACGGCGATATGGTAAAACTGTCCCAGCGGAAGGTTGGTGATATGCCGCCATGTCTTGCCCATATCCCAGGTGACTGCCAGTCCGCCATCATTGCCGTCAATCATGTGTTTGGGATTGTCAGGGTTTATCCACCAGGCATGGTGGTCCAGATGAACACTGGCTGCTATCTCCTGTGGAAAGGTCAGTCCTCCGTCCTCGCTCATCCTTACCCTTGAGTAAAGGGTGTACAGGCGGTTTTCGTTTGAAGGGTCAACATGGATCTCTGCATAATAGAACGGCCTGCCGCCGATATTTTCCGTACCCCGTTTTTCCCAGCTGAAGCCTCCGTCTGTGGACCGGTAAATAGCATTTGTCTCCGATTCAACATAGGCATAGATATAATCCGGCCTGCTCCTGGCTATGGACAGTCCCATTCTTCCGGTCTTTTCAGGCAGTCCTTCAGTAATTTTTTCAAATGAGTCGCCACCATCGAGACTGAGATAAAGTCCTGATCCTTCACTGGCCGAGGTAAAAAACCATGGCCATCTCTGGTGGTCCCACATGGCTACCAGTATCTTATCCGGGTTATCAGGGTCCATAACCATATCGGCAACACCGGACCTGTTATTGGTAAACAGTATCTGCTCCCATGTATCACCACCGTTGGTAGACCTGTACAGGCCCCTTTCCTTGTTTGGACCCCACGGGCTTCCGATAGCCCCGGCATATACTATATCGCTGTTATCAGGATTTACCAGTATCCTGTGTATATGCCTTGTCTCTTCAAGGCCTTTCAATTCCCATGTTTTACCTGCATCCAGGCTTTTATATATACCATAGCCTCCTGTAACACTGTTCCTGGGGTTTCCCTCACCAGTGCCGGCCCAGATAATATCAGGGCGCAGAGGGTCTATCGCCAGCGCTCCTATTGAAGCCACTTTTTGATCGTCAAATACAGGTTCAAAATCTATGCCCCCGCTGCTTGTCTTCCATAAACCGCCCGAAGCTGTTCCTACATAAAAAACCTCGGTATTTTTATTATCCACGGCTATAGCCGTTACACGTCCGCTCATACCTGCCGGACCAATATTCCTGGGTTTAATACCGTGAAAAAGGTCCATATCGACCTCCTGGGCCTGGCTGATAAGCAAGAGGCCCGTTAACAGTAAAGTAATTGATGCTTTTTTTACTAACATTAGTCTTAGGATTTAATTATTAGACTGGCAATTTATTAAAAAGAATCCACTCTGTGCTTCGTATAATTCATGTTTAAGAATACAAAAACCACTATAAATCTTATGTTAATTGATTAATAACAGGAGGGAGTACATACACCAGCCGGTAACAAAACCTGGCAGCGGCCGTAAAAAACTGTCATCAGCCAATAATGAAGATAGCGGGTTTTTTATTGATATCAGGCAGGCCTCTTCTTTTCCATTCATAAGCCGGCATGGTCAGTATCATCTCATCAGGATGGCTAATATTGGAAGCAACACACAGGAGGCTGTCATCACCCATGTTATCTGTAAGGTCATGCAGCATTTTCATATTGCGATAGGGTGTTTCCATAAATATCTGGCTCTGTCCTTTGCGGGCCAGGCTTTCAAGCCTTTTTATCTCTTTTACTCTTCCCTGCCTGTCAACCGGCAGGTAACCGTTAAAAGCAAAATTCTGACCGTTGAGCCCTGATGCCATAAGAGCCAGAAAGATGGATGAAGGTCCGGTTAAAGGCACCACTCTGTACCTGTTCTCATGAGCAATCCTCACCAGATCTGATCCCGGATCGGCAACGCCGGGTACACCTGCCTCGCTCATCACACCTGTATCTTTACCTTTCCTTATATAAGAGAACATATCTTCAATATCAGCAGGAGGGGTATGTTTGTTGAGTATCATAAATTCACAATCGTCTATAGGGAAGGAGGGGATTGTCAGGCGGAGATACCTGCGTGCACTGCGGATGTCTTCAACAATAAAGACCCTGAGTGATCCGATTATTTCCAGGACCCCTGCTGGTATTACGTAATTATAATCGTTCGATCCAAGCGTTACAGGTATAAGGTATAGTTTTCCGTTCACGTTATTGTGTTTTGCCCGAAAATACTAAAAATACCTTTATGGTTAATGACTGCATTTTAAAAACGGATTTTTTTGACTTATTTTGAAGTATTAAATTAGCAGTTGTGAGAATAACATTTTTAGGTACCGGGACTTCACAGGGTGTGCCTGTTATTGCATGTGGATGCCTTACATGCAGGTCGCAGGATGAGAGGGATAAGAGGCTCAGGACGTCACTGCTTATTGAAGCGGATGATCAGAATATAGTTATTGATGCCGGTCCGGATTTCAGACAGCAGATGTTGAGGGCAGATGTTAAAAGCCTTCGGAGCATATTGCTTACACATGAGCACAAGGACCATATCGGTGGTATGGATGATGTAAGGGCTTATAATTATATCAGCAAGGAACCCACAGATATTTATTCGGATGAAAGAGTTCAGGAAGCCATCAAAAGAACTTACCCCTATGTTTTCGCTGAGAATAAATATCCCGGGGTGCCCCAGATGAACCTTATAACAATAGGGGATGAACCCTTCCGTGCAGGTAGTTTGGAGGTAGTGCCCGTAAG